>JASHYS010000101.1 GCA_030042915.1 Acidobacteriaceae bacterium | reverse complement strand
GTGCGGGGCGCGGCAGCTAAGAACTGCCGTTCAGAGATTGCCGTTGGCGACCGGCTTTCTCCGGGCCGTCCGTTTTTTGCTACTGGCTACTGGCTATTGGCTGTTTCTCGCCGCTAACTGATGTTTTTCGACCACTTTACGAAGTAAGCCGTTTGTTTCGAGCGGGCTGGAGAAAATGATCAAAGATCAACTGGCTCAAAACAAACCGCTTAGGTGAAAGAAGGATGGGGGGAGTAACTGAAAAGATAACGAACTGCGCGCGCCGGTAAAGGATCCCGTAAGCCATTTGGTTCGACGATCTTGGCTCCCAAGCCGCCTGTTTTCAACGGCTTGGAGCGGGCCATCGGGGGTACAAGCCGCTCAAAACAAGTTACTTGACACCAAAAAAGGGGGGGGGTCCCCCCAGGGGGGGTATCGATGTACTTAGCCTGTCGACATATCAAACCGAACGGATTGCGCTGCAAATCGCCCGCTATAACCGGTCATGCGTCGCTCTGCAGACCATTCCGCCCGACCCTCAGGACGACCCCGGCGAAACCGTCCAGTCCTTCACGCTTCAGCGCGAGCGCGGCACCTGCACTTCGATGTGCACGCCTTTGCCGGGAGTTGCGGCGAGGCGGAACTTGCCGCCTGAGCGCTCGATTCGTTCGCGCATGCCTTTGAGACCGAAATGGTGGCCGTTTCCGCCTTCCACCTGGCGTGGGTCGAAGCCGCAGCCATCGTCGCCCATGTCGAGAATCAGTTCGCGGCTTTTGTAGGTGAGCTTGACCTGGACATGCGCCGGATGGCCGTGAAGCATGGAGTTGTAGACGGCTTCGCGGGCCACCATGAGCAGATCGTGAGCCACGGGTTCGGCGATGGCGAACGGCGTTCCGGTCATCGACCAGTCGACCGGGACCTGAAAATCGCTGCTCACCTGGCGGGTCATGCTTTCGAGCTTTTGGCCCAGGCTGCCCGCGTCGCGCGGCTGGCGAAGATTCCAGATGGCGTTGCGCGCCTCGTTGATGGTGTTGCGCAACTGCAAACGCGCGAAATCCATCAGGCTGGAGCCATCATCGTCCTTCACGCCGTTCATGGAGACAGCTTCAAGCAGCGCGGAGACGCCGGTGCAGCCTTGAATGACGGTGTCGTGCATTTCGCGCGCCACGCGGCTGCGCTCTTCGAGAACGGCTTCGAAGCGCTTGCGAACCTGCCGCACGCGGTATTGGTAGACGCCATAAATGATGAGCGCGATAAGGCCGACGCAGGCAGCGATGAACCACCAGGTGCGATAGAAGAACGGCCGCTGCACGAGAGCGATGGAAGCTTCGCTGGCGGCATCGGGATTACTTTCCTCGAAGGTTTGCACGCGAAAGCGGTAGCTGCCCGCGGGCAGGTTGGTGTAGTCCGCTGTGCGGGCCGAGGTGGGCGCGCTCCAGTCCCTGTCGAACGGTTCGAGCAGGTAACGGAAGCGCAGACCACCCTGCGAGCGGAGACGGATGGGAGTGAAATCGAATTCCAGGCGGCCGTTGCCAGGGCGCAGAACGACCGGCTTGTCAATTGGGACTGGCCGGCCATCGGCGAGCACCTGCTGGATGAACAAAGGCGGCGGGGGCAAGAGCGGGCGCTCGAGAGGAAGAATATGGATGGGCCCAAGATTGCTTGGAAACCAGACGTCGCCTGACGCGGTAATGACGCCAGAGGATTGCGTCCCGCCATAGATCTCGGTGTTGGCCGCCATGTCGGCGGTGGAGTAAAAGGTGAGGGCGAGATGGCGCGGAAGGGATTCGGCCTGAGCGTCGAGTTCATGGCGATTCACCAGCAAGACGCCATTGGGACCGCTGATCCAGAGATGGCCCGCTGAATCTTCAAGGATCTGGTAAATGGCGTTGCCGGGCAGGCCGTCGGCGGCGGTGAAGTGGGCAAGCTTGCCGTCGCGATAACGGAACAGGCCGTTGTTGCGAGTTCCGAACCAGAGACCGCCGTCGGAATCTTCGTGGATGGCCCAAACCTTCATCTGCGCGAGCGCGGTGGTAGCAGAATCGCTGAGGAACGCACCGCCGCGCATATGGCTCACGCCGCGATCGGTGGCTACCCAAAGATCGCCGTTACGGTCCTCAAGCAGCGCGCGAGTGCTGAAGTAAGCCAACCCGTCGCGCATCTGGTAGGAGACAACCCGCGGTGGCGAATCCTGCCACAGGATGTGATTCAAACCCTCGTCGGCGGCAATCCACATGCTGCCGTCGCGGTCCTGCGTCATGGCGCGCACAAAGTTGTTCGAGAGACCGTCGCGCGTAGTCAAATGTGTAGTGCGTCCGCCGGCGATGCGGTAGACGCCGTCGCCATCGGTTCCTGCCCAAAGTGCGCCGGAACGGTCGCGGTAGATGTTGCGCACGTGAACACCGCTCATGCCGGGAAGAATTTGCGGAGTCACGGCGCCATCTTTCATCCGGAACAAGAGCGTGGAACCTATCCAGAAACTGCCGTCGCGGTCCTGGTAAATGGTGCCGAAGTCGGAGTCGTTGGCCTTGGGAAGAGGAACGATTCCAGCCTGAGCCAGTGTCAGGCGCAGCATTCCAGCCTGGGTGCCGATCCAGAGATTTCCTTCGTCGTCTTCAAAAAAATTGAGCACCGTGTTGCTGGGCAGCGATGCAGGAGCGGCGATTTGCGTGAGCCGGCCGTCGCGATATTCGTATGCCCCCTGCCCAATGGTGCCGATCCAAAGCACACCGTCGGCGGTCTGGCGCAGCACGCGCACGGTACCGCTGATGCCGCCCACGCGAGCGAAAACTTTTTCTCCCGGGCCCATGCGGTTCAGTCCCGATACCGTTCCTACCCACATGGCTCCGTCGCGCGTTTGGATAATGGACTTGACGCGATTCTGGCTGGCCTCACCGCGCATGGTGAACTCGACGACGGTTTTATCCTGCAGCCTGAGGAGCTTCGATCCACCTGCCCAGAGGCTTCCGGAGCGATCGCGGTAAATGGCGTGCACGGCGATCGCAGGGACGCCGCCGGAACCGTCGACGCGGACGAAGCGGTTGCCTTCGAGCCGAAGGAGGCCGTTGTCAGTGCCGGCCCAGAGGTTTCCGCGAGCATCTTCGGCCAGGGTCCGCACAAAGTCGTTGCTCAGACCATCGCGCGTTGTCCAGGAACGGAACTCGCCGCCGGCATAACGGGCCAATCCGCCGCCCTCGGTGCCAATCCAAAGGGCACCATCGTGGGAAACCATGAGGCAGAAGATACTGTTCTCATGAAGCGCGGGTGTGTTTTGCCGGTCGAAGACGAGGAAGTGCACTCCGTCAAAGCGCACCAGTCCACCCGTGGTGCCGATCCAGAGATAGCCATCAGGAGTTTGCGCAAAGGCCTGCACCGTCTGTTCCGGCAGCCCGTCAGAGGCCTGCCAGACATGACGCGTATAGCCCGCAAGAGGACCGGATTGGGCAGCGGCGAAGCTTGCCGGAGC
>JASHYS010000100.1 GCA_030042915.1 Acidobacteriaceae bacterium | reverse complement strand
ATTCGCAGTTCGCGCAGTTTCGCGGAGTGGGCGCGGCGCCTCAGCCTGGAGCGGGCGACAATCCCGATGCGCCGCCGAGCCTGTACACGGCCATGCCGGAGCAATTGGGGCTGAAGATTGAGGCCGGCAAGGCGATGGATGATGTGATTGTGATCGACCACGTGGAGAAGCCATCACCGAATTAGAAGCAGAGAACCGAAAGACAGGGAACGAGGAACGAGAATACAGGGACTGAGGGACTGAGGGGCCAGGAACGTTGAAAGTCTAGGGGCTGCTGGATCTTCCGCAGCTGAGGGGTCGGGAAGCTGAGAGGGAAAATGCGCCGCGGCACGAGCCAAGAGCACGTCGCCGGCGTCTATCAAGTGACCTCTCCCGGACGCAAAGCCAGTATCCACGCGTCAACCAGGGTTTTCACAGGCTTGTTGCATCACGAATCTTAGGCGGGGTGAAATCGAAAATGAGCACAGCCATTCTGCGCCGGCGCATCTTCTCTCACCCGTCGATGGCGATCGCTTGCGCATGCATTGCGCTGGGAGCGAGCGTGGCAGGAGCACAGGCGGTTGCGCCGGCTGGCGCATCGAAGGACGCGGCTGTGGCGCAGGATGCTTCTCCATCGGCGCTCACCTTCGACGTGGTGTCGATCAAGCCGTATGGGCCAAACGACATGATGATTCGCGTTCAGGGATCTGCGGATGGCGTCTCAGTGACGGGCATGCCGATGCATATGATCCTGCGCGAGGCCTTTGGGACAACGAACGACCGCCTGCTGGGCGAGCCGGGGTGGGTGAACGCGAATCGTTATAACGTAGACGCAAAGGTCGCGTCCGAGGATGCGCAGAAGTTCAAGGCGCTGACGTTTCGGCAACAGTGGGCGATGCTGTTACCGCCGCTGGTAGACCGGTGCAAGCTGACGTTCCACCATGAGACACGCGAGCTGACGGTGTACACGCTGGTAGTGGCCAAGGGCGGCGTAAAGATGCAGCCGGCAAAGCCGGACGACAACGCGAGCGGACCTGGGCCCGGTGCGGGGCCGCCTCCACCGCCTCCTCCTCCGCAAGGGCGCGCGCCCGGGCCGGGGCGAATGACGATGGGTGTAGGCGACGGAGGAATGACCATGTTTATGCGCGCGTCTTCGACGGAGCAGATTGCGACGATGATTTCGCGCACCATTGGGAGCACGGTGATCGACAAGACGGGGCTGACGGGCAAATACGACTGCACGCTGCAGTTTGCGCCGGATGAAAATATGCGGGCAGGCATGCCTCCGGCGCCCGGTGGCGGTGGGCCTCCGCCGGAGTCGCAGGGCCCCTCGATCTTTGCGGCGGTGCAGGAGCAACTGGGATTGAAGCTGGAAGCACACAAGGAGCCGGTTGACGTGATCGTGATCGATCACATGGAGGAGCCGGCGGAAAACTAAAAAACAGGCAACAGGGAACAGAGAACACCGATCGGGAGTAGAAAGAAGGTTAGGGGCCGGGGATATAGGGACTGGATGAGTGGAGTCCGACACTTCGTTTGTGCTGTTGCGTGGCTCGCGTTTTCTGCGATCGCCGCAGCGTCGCAGTATCGCGGGACGGTGACGTTCGGCGGATTGCCGCTGCCCGGTGTGACAGTCACGGCCACGCAAGGATCGAAGACGGTGACCGCAGTCTCCGACCAATCGGGCGCGTTCCGATTCGACGATCTTGCGGATGGGACGTGGACGATCAACGTCGAGATGCTATGCTTCGCGCCGATTCGCGCCGAAGTGACCGTTGCGCCCAACATGGCGGCGGCGGCGTTTGAGATGAAGCTGCTAACCCCCGACCAGATTGCGGCGCAGGCGCAGACGGTGCAGGCGCCTGAGCAGGCGATGCAGCCGCTCCCTGCGGCACCGCCGGCAGCGCAGAGCCAGCCGGCGCAGAAGCCGGGGCAGAACAGCCAGCAGGCGAGCGCGCAGGAGATCCCCAAGGCTCCCGAAGAAAACGAGCAGAGCGCTGACGGATTCCTGGTGCAAGGCAGCGTGAACAACGCAGCGACGTCGCAGTATGCGACCAACGCGGCTTTCGGCAACACGCGCGCCGGCGCGAGAGCGTTGTACACGGGTGGATTCGCGGCCACGGAAAGCAATTCGGCGCTGAATGCGCGGCCATTCTCGCTGACCGGCGTGGAAGCGTCGAAACCGGCATTCAACGATTTCACAGGGGCGGCCACGCTGCAGGGACCCATCAACATCCGGCCATGGATGCCGCGCGGGCCGAACTTTTTTGCGTCGTACCAGTGGACGCGGAACTCGAGCTCGGCGGTGAATACGGGGCTTGTGCCCACGCAAGCGGAACAGGGCGGCAACCTGGCGGGACTGACGAATGAGCTGGGGCAGCCGGTCACGGTGTACGAGCCGGGAACCAACACACCGTATCCAGGCAACGCGGTTCCCGTGAGCCCGCAGGCGTCGGCGCTGCTCAAGCTGTTTCCGCAACCGAATATATCGAGCGCAACGGAGTACAACTACCAGGCGCCGGTGCTGAACAATTCACATCAGGATTCAATGCAGATGCGGCTCGACAAAGGCATCGGGCGCAAGGACGAAGTGTACGGAGGGTTTGCCTTTCAGAGCACGCGCGCCGACACCGTGAACCTGTTCGACTTTGTCGACCACACGGGTACGCTGGGCATGAATGCGAACGTGCACTGGGCGCACCGGCTCAAGCCGCGCATGTTTCTGTATACAAATTTCGTATTCACCCGGCTGCGCACTGAGGTGGCGCCGAACTTCGACAATCGTGTGAACGTGTCGGGCGCGGCGGGGATTACAGGCAACGATCAGAATCCGGTCAACTGGGGTCCGCCGACGCTGGGCTTTACTGACGGGACTTCCGTGCTGAGCGACGGCAACAGCGCCTTCAATCGCAACCGCACTGACGATGTGTCGGCGTCGACGCTGATTTATCGCGGCAAGCACAACATAACCATGGGCGGAGATTTTCGCAAACAGGACTTCAACGATTTCTTCGAGCAGAATCCGCGCGGCTCTCTGACGTTTACCGGAGCGGCGACGCAGGGCGCGTGCAGCAACCCGGAGATATGCGGGTCGGCGCTGGCCGACTTCCTGATTGGCATTCCCGATACGAGCGCCATCGCGTTTGGCAACGCCGACAAGTATTTTCGTGAGCCGGTGTACGCAGCGTACTTTACCGACGACTGGCGCATATTGCCGATTCTGACCATCAACGCGGGAGCGCGGTGGGATTACCCGGCGCCGATTACGGAGCTGCTGGGGCGCTTGGTGAACCTGGACGCTGCGAGTGGGTTCACAGCCGTGGCGCCGGTGCTGGCCAGCAATCCGGTGGGGCCGGTAACGGGCCAGCATTATCCGGCGGCACTGATGCGGCCGGAGCGCGACATGATCGAGCCGCGCATCGGCATCACGTGGCGGCCCATTCCGGCGTCGACGGTGGTCGTCAAGGCCGGATATGGAATCTATCCCGACACCTCGGTCTATCAGAACATTGTGTGGAATATGGCGCAGCAGGCCTCATTGCCGAATACGACGGCCTATAGCGTCCAGAACAATGCGACCTGCCAACTTTCGCTCGCCACCTTTACGCTGCCTTCAGCATGCAACACGCTGACGGCCGACACATTCGGGATCGATCCCAACTTTCACATCGGCTACGCGCAGACGTGGCAGCTCTCGGTGCAGCGCGATATGCCGTTTGCGCTGCAGTTGACGGCAACCTATTCTGGCATCAAAGGCACACATGGGCCGCAGGAGATTTTGCCCAACAGCTATCCGCTGGGCGAAGCGGATCCGTGCCCAAGCTGCCCATCGGGTTTTTTGTACGAATCGTCGGGCGGCAATTCGATTCGCAATGCGGGGCAAATGCAGTTGCGACGCAGGCTGCGCAGCGGATTCGGCGCGCAGCTTGCCTACACGTTCTCCAAGTCAATTGACGATGACGCGTACCTGGGTGGCGCGGGCCACCAGACTGCGAGCAGTGGGGGGCAGGCGCAGTCAGCGTCGTTGGGTTCGCCCACCGCGGCAGTGGCGCAGAACTGGCTCGATCCCCGGGCCGAGCGCTCGCTGTCGAGCTTCGATCAGCGGCAACTGCTGAGCGCGCAGGCGCAGTACACCAGCGGCCAGGGATTGGAAGGCGGGACGCTGCTGGGCGGATGGCGAGGCAAAGCGCTGAAGGAGTGGACGGTGCTGGGAAACTTGAGCTTCGGCACAGGAAACCCGGAGACGCCGCTGTACCCTACAGCCGTGCCGGGTACGGGATTTACCAACATCCTGCGGCCGGAGCTGACCGGCCAGTCGATCATCAATTCCGGCGTGGGCCCGCACCTGAACGCCGCGGCATATGCTGCTCCGATTGACGAGTGGGGCACCGCAGGCAGAGATTCGATTACAGGACCGAACCAGTTTTCGTTCTCGAGCTCGCTGGCGCGCACGTTTAGACCTACGAAAGGCAAAATCTATCTCGACTTTGCGGTGAATTCAACGAATACTTTCAATCACGCTTCGTTCTCGAGCTGGAACAACTATGTGACCAGCGATCAGTTCGGACTGCCGGTTACGCCGAACGCGATGCGCAGCTTGCAAACCGAGATTCATGTGAGGTTCCAATGAGACGGCGCCTGGCGATGTTTGCGCTTTTCCTCGCGGCCGTGGCGGACGTGCGAGCGCAGCAGGTGGGGCAGAACAAAGGCGCGGGCGAGACGCAG
>JASHYS010000099.1 GCA_030042915.1 Acidobacteriaceae bacterium | reverse complement strand
CCCAGCATGGCGCTGGTCACCGTGGAGGAATGCTGCTTCTCGATGCCGCGCATCATCATGCACAGGTGCCGCGCCTCAATGATCACGCCCACGCCCTGCGGCGCAATGGCTTCCTGAATGCACTCGGCAATCTGGCGCGTGAGCCGCTCCTGCACCTGCAGGCGCCGCGCAAACACATCAACCAGCCGCGCAACTTTGCTCAGTCCGATGACTTTGCCCTTGGGGATATAGGCCACGTGCACCTTGCCGAAGAAGGGCAGCATGTGGTGCTCGCAGAGCGAGAACATCTCGATGTCTTTCACGATGACCATTTCGTCGTAGTCCACATCGAACAGCGCCCCATGCAGAACCTGCGCGGGATCCTGGTTGTAGCCGCGCGTGAGATACGCCATGGCCTTTTCCACGCGCTCCGGCGTAGCGCGCAGGCCGTCGCGATCGGGGTCCTCTCCCAGCCGGGCAAGAATCTCGCGATACATCTCCTGCGTGCTGAAGCCGCTCAAGGCCTCGTCTTCAACCGCTCTGCGCACTGGTTTACTCACGACAATCGGACGCGCCATGGTGATTTATCCTTCCGCCGAACATTCAAAAAAATTGTTTTCCGTCTCTTCTACCCTCACATGCTCGAGCCGCCCGGCCGGCAAAGCATCGCGCAACAGGGCAAAAATCGTCCTGCATAGATTTTCCGTCGTGGGAACGCGATCGGCAAATAGAGGGTCGAGGTTCAGGTTGAAGTGATCGAATCGCTCCATCACCTGCTCGCGCACCGCCTCGTCCAGTGCCGCCAGATCGACAACCATGCCTGTCGCTGGGCTGACCTCGCCGCCCACCAGAACTTCCACCAAGTAATTATGCCCGTGCCCGTGCGCGTTGTTGCATTTGCCATAAACTGCTCGATTCTCTTCGGCCGAGAGCGCCGGCGTGTTGAGCCGGTGGCTGGCGCTCATCGTGTAACGTCGGCCAAAATACGCGTTCACGCTTCACCTCTATATTCAGCAAAAATGTCGGGCGTCTCGTAGATGCGAATGCGCGTAAGTTTCGCCCCGCCGGCCGCCCCATCCGCATTGTTGATCGCCGGTTCCAGCCGCTTCCACGCCGCAATGGCGATGTTTTCGGTAGTCGGGATGGCGTGCTTGAACTCCGGCGCGTCGAGGTTCAGGTGCTTGTGGTCGTAGGCTGAAAGCACTTCCCGTTCCATCACGCCTTTGAGCCACTTCAGATCGATCACGAAGCCGGTCACGGGGTCGGGATTGCCGGCGACTGTCACTTCCAATGTGTAGTTATGGCCGTGGCCATGGCGATTGGCACATCGCCCGAAGACCTGGCGGTTCTTCTCCTCGGGCCAGGCATCGTTCCAGTAGTAGTGCGAAGCGGAAAACGTAGCCCGCCGCGTCAAAAAGATCATGCCGACCCCTTGTCTTTAGAGATGCTTTTGCCCGCAGCCGGGGTTCAACCAATACGCTCTCGGCTCCTCAGTCCCTCGTTCCCTGTTTCATGATTCCTACCCGTCAGCGCGCCAGTCAGTCGCTCATGGCTAGCGGCTAGAATCTCGGAGCTAGAGGCTAGAAGCTGGAACCTGCGTTTCTGCTCCCTAGTGGCTACTGGCTGTATTCCCGCCCCTTCCAGCTTACGCGCTTCAGAATGCGGTGCTGGAACCAGCTTCGATAGAGGAGGACCACAAAGAGCGGCAGACCCAGCGGCGAAATAGCGCAATCGAGGAAGGGGAAATTCGATTTGGCGACGCGCGAATAGAAGCGGAAGAGCGTGCGCAGCCAGATCAACGCCATGATCCATCCCGCGCCCACCCATTGCAGAACGTGCCCGCCGAGGCGCGCGTTCCAGAACTCCCAGGCCAGGATGGGCAGGCCGAAGAGCAGCGCAAAGTCCAGCGCCTTCCAGAACGCCAGCATCAGCGCGTTGTTAAACAGCAGCTGCAGGTTCTTGGTCCAGCCCTCCACCAAGGCCGCGGTGCTGCGATACATGCGCGCTGAAACGGCGTCGTCGGCGTAGCGGAAGCGGAGCCCAACTTTGCGGCGTTTGGCAAGGAAGGCCAGCTCCACGTCCTCCAGCACCTTATCCGCTACGCTGGCGTGCCCGCCCAGCTTGCGATACGCTTCGCGCTCGATGAGCAGAAACTGGCCGTTGGCGGCCGCGATGCGCTGCGCGGGATCAGAGACCTTGGCCGGCGAGTAAGCCAGCGCCAGCTCGCAAAAAACCAGCGGCATCAGCGAGCGCTGCACCAGGCCGCTCACGATTTGCCGCGGCGAGTAGCTCAGCATTCCCACCTTGTGCCGCTGCGCCTCGTGTATGGCGCGGTGCAGATCGCCGGGTTCGTGAATCGTATCCGCGTCGGTAAACAGTAGCCAGCGGCCGCGCGCGCGCCGCGCCGCCGTCCAAACGGCGTTGTTTTTCCCCGTCCATCCCGGTTCCAGTTTTTCGGCGGGCAGAAGCGTGACGCCCGCAAAACCGCGCGCAACGGCCGCGGTGCCATCGGTGGAGTGATCGTCGACCACGATCAGCTCCCAATGCTTGCCCAGCTCGAAAATCTCTTCGGACTGCGCGGTGAGCGACTGCAGGCATGCTCCCAGGCAGTCCTCCTCATTGCGGGCGGGAACGATGACTGTGAGTTCGACGAGCTCAGCGGGCTCTGGCTGGTCGAAGACCGTCCCGGGCACGGTTTTGCCGGCCCAATCGCGCCAATCGGTCACCGGAGCCGAACGGTCCTCAGGATCGGCCAGGCCCAGCACCGGTTTCCAGCTTCCCGTCCCGGCCCGATCCGGTTGATCCTTGCTCATGGCGCTTTTACCGCTTTCTTCAGAGCCCGTTCGCTCCGTATTATAAGGATGTGCGATTCCCTCGTAGGTTGATCTGGGTTTTTCTCGGGGCACTCGTCCTTTTGCCCGCGTGCAATCGGGGTTCGCGCCCGGTGCAGGTGGGCAAGGCCGCTCCCGACTTTACCGTTTCCGATGGCACCGCCACCGTTCACCTGGGCAGCTATCGTGGGCAAGTGGTGCTGCTGAATTTCTGGGCCACCTGGTGCCAGCCTTGCGTTGAGGAACTGCCTTCGCTCTTGGAGCTTCATCGCGACCAGCCCGGCTTGACCATCCTCGCCGTGAGTGTTGACGAAGACCCTCAGGCCTATGCGAGCTTCATTGCGCAGCGGCACGTGGACCTGATCACGGTGCGCGACCCCAGCGAGTCGGCCGCCAAGCTGTACCATAGCGATGCCTGGCCAGAGAGCTATGCGATTGATCGCAATGGCATTATCCGCAGGAAGTTCATCGGGCCGCAGGAATGGACCAGCCCCGAGATCCAGAACTT
>JASHYS010000098.1 GCA_030042915.1 Acidobacteriaceae bacterium | reverse complement strand
GGGGCGTCGGGCTGGTCGGCAGTGACGAGACGGACGAACTCGTCCTTGGTCATGGGCTGCAGCGCATAGTTGAGGCGCCGCTGATCGCCGAGCGTCGAAACGGTGTCGGACGACAGCTTCTTTCCGCAAAGCGAGCCCGCTCCGTGAGCCGGATAGACCAGGACTTCGTCAGGAAGCGGCAGCAGCTTATTCCAGAGTGAATCGTAGAGATGCGCGCCCAGGTCATTGGCGCTCCAGCCCAGCGAAGCGCGCAGGTCAGGCCGGCCCACGTCACCGATGAACAGCGTGTCGCCTGTAAGAACCGCGTAAGGGTGATCTGCGCTGTTGGCCAGATCGAAGACCAGGATGGAAATCGACTCGATGGTGTGGCCCGGCGTTTCCAGCACTTTGAGCCGCATGCCTGGAAACTCGAGCGTTGCGCCGTTCTTCATCGCGTTGAACTTGTATTCGGCTTGGGCCCTGGCTCCCAAATGAATGGCCGCGCCGCAGTGGTCGCGCAATTCAAGATGGCCGGCAACGAAATCAGCATGAAAGTGAGTGAGAAAAACGTGACGGATCTCAAGACCGAACTGTGCGGCGTCGGCGAGGTACTGCTGAATGTCGCGTTGGGGATCGACGACGATGCACGTGCCGCTCTGCTCGTCGCCAAGCAGGTACGAGGCATGGGCCAGACATCCGAGGTAGTACTGTTTCAGAATCATGCGGCAGTCCCGTCAGCAAACAGCGATCTGCACTAACCCTCTTCCGCTTCGCGCAGCTTGGCGATGACGGTGAAGTCTTCGAGCGTGGTCACGTCGCCTTTGACTTCGCCGTGAGTGGCCAGCTCGCGCAGCAGCCGGCGCATGATTTTGCCCGAGCGCGTTTTGGGCAGAGCCTCAGTAAAGCGAATATCGTCGGGCCGCGCCAGCGAACCGATCTCTTTCGCAACCCACTTGCGCAACTCATCCTTGAGATCGTTGGAAGGCTGGTTGCCGCTTTCGAGTGTGACGAACGCCGCGATGGCCTGACCTTTCAGGTCGTCGGGCCGGCCCACCACTGCGGCCTCGGCTACCTTGGGATGGGCGACCAGGGCCGACTCCACTTCCATCGTTCCCAAGCGATGGCCGCTCACGTTGATCACATCGTCGACCCGGCCCATAAGCCAGTAGTAGCCATCGGCGTCCTGGCGCGCGCCGTCGCCGGTAAAGTAGCAGCCAGGAACGTCGCTCCAGTAGGTCTTCTGGTAGCGCTCGGGATCGCCGTAGATGGTCCGCGCCATCGACGGCCATGGCTTGCGAATGACCAGCAGGCCTCCGTGGCCGGCGGGAACCGCGTGATAGCGGCCTTCGGCATCGGGGCGCGTCACCACTTCCGGCTGGATGCCGAAAAATGGCCGCGTGGCCGAACCCGGCTTAGTGGCGATGGCGCCGGGAAGTGGCGAAATCATGATGGCCCCGGTCTCGGTCTGCCACCACGTGTCGACGATGGGACAGCGATTATGCCCGATCTTCTCGCGGTACCACATCCAGGCTTCGGGGTTGATGGGCTCGCCCACAGTGCCCAGCAGGCGGAGCGAGTCGAGCTTGTATTTGTCGACAAATTGATCGCCCCACTTGATGAATGCGCGAATTGCGGTGGGCGCGGTGTAGAAGATGGTCACCTTGTGATCGTCGATCAGCTTCCAGAATCTCGAAAAGTCGGGCCAGTTGGGTGCACCCTCGTACATCAGCACGGTGGCGCCGTTTTGCAGCGGCCCATAGACCACGTAGGAGTGGCCCGTTACCCACCCGATGTCGGCCGTGCACCAATAAATATCCTCGTCACGGATGTCGAAAACGTCGCGGGTCGTCAGGTAGGTCTGCACCGCGTAACCACCCGTAGTGTGCAGCAGGCCCTTTGGTTTGCCCGTCGAGCCTGAGGTGTACAGGATGTAGAGCGGATCCTCTGAGTCCATCGGCTCCGCGGCGCAGTTGGGTGCAGCTTTGGCCACCAGCTCGTGCCACCAGTGGTCGCGGCCGGCCACCATGTTCACCGGAGTGCCGGTGCGCTTGTAGACCACCACGTGCTTCACCGTGGGGCAGGCAGGCATGGCTTCGTCGACCGTTGCTTTCAGCTTGATCTCGTTGCCGCGTCGATAGCTGGTGTCCTGGGTGATGATGGCGACGCAGCTGCAATCGGCCACGCGGTCGGCGATGGCGTTGGCGGCAAATCCGCCGAAGATGACGGAGTGCACCGCGCCGATGCGCGCGCAGGCCAACAGCGCAATGGCCAGCTCAGGAGTCATGCCCATGTACACGGCTACGCGGTCGCCCTTTTGAATGCCCAGCGACTTGAGTGCGTTGGCGAATTTCTGGACCTCGCTATGTAATTCGGCATAGGTCAGGCGCCGAATCTCGCCCGGCTCGCCCTCCCAGATAATGGCGGTTTTGTTGGCGCGCTCGCCGCCGAGATGACGGTCGACGCAGTTGTAGCACAAGTTGGTTTTGCCGCCCACGAACCACTTGGCCCACGGCAGGTTCCACTCCAGCACTTTGTCCCACGGCTTGAACCAGTGCAGTTCGTGCGCTACTCCGGCCCAGAATTTTTCGGGATCCTCGATGGATTGCTTGTAGAGAGCCTCGTATTTTTCCAGGCTCTTGATGTGGGCTTTGGCGCTGAACTCTTTAGGCGGCGGAAAGACACGGTTTTCGCGTAGCGTGGAATCGATGTCGAGGTTGGCGGCGCCGGAGACAGGCAACGTAGACATGTACAGTCCTTTATGAAAGCAGGTTGGATATGCTTCGCGGGCCGCTGGGGCGTCGGCGCCTGCGCGAGGCCTCGGTTGCCACTTTAGCGGGCGGGAGGCAACGGAGGCAAGTGACGGCGCGCAGAAAGGCAGGGCGGGGTGTTCTGCTAGGATGTTGGGCTCAAGAGGGAGAGAACCATGAAAGGGATCACGATTCGGACCTGGGCATTGTTTACAGGATTGGCCGCGATGCTTGCTCCCATGGGCCGGGCGCAGGCGCCTGTGACGGGCGACTGGAAAGGCACGTTACAAGCCGGGGGCGCGCAGTTGCGACTCGCCCTGCACATCAAAGCCAATAACGATGGCGCACTGACGGCAACGCTCGACAGCATCGACCAGGGCGCATATGGCATCCCCGTCAGTGCCATTTCGCTCAAGGACTCCAGGTTCGACATGACGGTGGACGCCGTTCATGGGACGTATACGGGCACAGTGAACAAGGACGGCACCGAAATCGACGGTACCTGGTCGCAGGGAACGCCGCTTGAGCTGAACTTCAAGCGCGCGACGGCGGCAGAGGTGGCGCCGCCGCCTCCCAAACCTGCGCCGCCGTCGGATATCGATGGAACCTGGGCGGGCATGCTGGACGCCGGCACCGTCAAGCTGCGCATCCTGTTCAAGATCGTGAACACGCAGGACGGTTTGACGGCGCAGATGCAGAGCCCCGATCAAACCCAGGTTTGGGTACCCGCCACGTCGGTCAAACGCGACGGTTCGTCAATGACGATAGAGATCAAAGGATTGGGCGCTGTCTACGAAGGCAAGATTGCCGATGGGCTGGCCTCGATTGACGGCACATTCACGCAAATGGGCAACGCCATGCCGCTTGAGTTGCAGCGCGTGAAACAGTAGGCTTGTTCTAAGCGCCACGCGCGAGCCATGAGAGCGGCCTCGTCATTGCCCGCGCGGCTCTCCTGTAGGCAGAAACGCCATTCCGGCAATGTCGCGCCCCGACGCGAGCGCATCGCGCACACGTTCAGGGTTGGCGCCGCCGCCCGCAGCCGCCGCGCGCAGCAGACGCAGCGCCGTTGCAGGCGTGGTCGCGGCAGGCAGTCTGAAAATCCACGGAACATTGGCCGAGGTGAGCGAGTGATCGTTGCTCAGCGCAATGACCGGGACGAAACATTTCAGCGCCAGTTGCTCTGCCAGATGCGCCGCGTCGCGATCGAGAGCCACAATCGCCAGAGCGTGCTGGTCCATCAGTGCACGCACCAGCTGCGTTGAAGCTGCGCCCCAGTTTTGCCCGCTCTCCACCGGCAGCAGCGACCACTTGGGGCCAATCGAAGTTGCAGCGCTTAGCGCGGCAACAACCTGCGGTGACTGCGCGGCCTGCGCTGCAGCCGGACCAAACAGAATGATGCGCACCGGGCCCGGCGGAAGATTCGCGGCGCGGGGGCCGGCGTAATCCACGCCGTCTTCGCCCACCCGCGCATAGGGCACCGGCGATGCGGCTGGTGCAGGCAGCTGCGCGTGCGGTAAGGCAGGAGTCTTGTTCATGCTTGCAGGCCGGTAGGTGATTGCGCCGTTGTGCACCGTGCCAAGAAACATGGGTGCTACGTTTTTCTGGTTGGGATCGAAGATCATGTGCCCGGTGACGCCCTCGTACTCCTCGAGATCGGCGAGGGCATCGTGGATGCGGGCGCGGTTGAGCCCTGCTTTGCAGATGGCATCGAGCAGCGCATTCATGGCGTCGAAGGCCAGCGAAGCGAACTGTTCGGGCGGTTCGTTGAAGCGTGCCTGGAAGCGCCGGTTGAAATCGAGCCAAAGCGGGTCGTTGCGCGTGGGATCGTAAGGAAAGACGGCTTCAAATCCCTCAGCCGCCGCGCCGGCCCGGGCGAGCAGTTCGGTCCCCAGCGTGCGATAGGAGCCGAAGACGCGCTGTTGCATGCCCATGGCGCGCATCTGTTTCAGGATGCCGGCGGTTTCGGCTTCGTCGGCCCAGATCACGATGGCGTCGGCGCGCGAATCCCGTATGACCTGCAGTTGCTTGGAAAACTCAGTATCACCGGGCAAAAATTTCTGCTCGATGACAATGGGATGGCCGAGACGGCGGGCCGCATCGCGCAGCTTGGGAACGCCGAAGCGGCCGTAGCGGTTGTTGATGCGCAAAATGGCGACGCGCTTGAGCCCCAATTCAGTGAAAATGCGCCGCGCCAGTGTGAAACACTGCACGCGATCGTCCTGGATGTCGGTGAAGTACCACGGAATGTAGGTTTCGGGGATGGTGAAATCGGTTGAAGCCGAGTTGATGACCGGGATCTCAGCGCGCAGCGCCACACGCAGCACAATATGCGTGGTCTCCGAGCTGATGGAACCGAAGATGGCCCAGTCCTGCTCGTCGTACGCCATCTTGACAGTCTCGTCGGAGGTCGAACCCCAGATGGCTGGATCGGTGGGCCGGTCGTCGCCGGAGTAGGCCTTGGCCTGCCAGTTGTTGTAGTCATTGTGGAGCATGAGGCGAAAGGGTTTGCCGCCATAGCCCCCGCGCGCATTGGCTTCTTCGACGGCCAGTTGCGCTCCGTGAAGCATGCGCAGGCCGAACACTGCCTCGGGATTCGGCTCGACTGGACCGATGAAACCGATGCGCACTTCGGTCACGTCCTTGGGCTCGGGAATGTCGCGCCCGGCTCCCATATAAATGTTGGGGCGAACGTAGTTGACGTCGTAGGGTGCAGCAAATTTGGCCCAAGGGCTCAGATCTTGAGGCTCGCCCGCATAGGGCGTCACTTCGCGATCGCGCGGGGCCCCGGGCGGATGCGCGCCGCACTCGCACACATGCGTGCTCTGGCTCGGGCCCTGGTTCCCGCCTTGGCCGGCAAGATTCACCGCGCCGCTCAAGACCGCAATACATGCCGCCGTCGACATCCAACCCCTGCCCATCATGATTCTCCTGCCTGCAGCGCCGCAAAGCACTAGGAGCTGCTCTTCTCCGCACGGAACATGGCAATAGCCTCGATCTCGATGAGCAGCTCAGGCCGGCAAAGAATGGCCTGGATGCCGGTGGAGGCGGGGAGCGGATCAAGCCCCTGTTCCTTATAGAACGCAGTGCGCTCCTCGTTGAAGGCTTCGTAATCGCGCTCAATGTCGCGCAGATAGCAGGTGGTGCGCACGATGTCGTGCCAGGTGCAGCCTTCGCTGGCCAGCAATCCGCTGATATTACTCAGCGTGCGCCGCATCTGCGCCCGAAAATCGCCTATGTGCACGCTTCGGCCATTCTCGTCAATCGAAGCCGTGCCCGAAATCAGCAGAATGGTCAGGCCATTCAGATCGATCCTCATGCCCCGCGAGAACGAGCTCGGCTTGGCGTAGGCAAATGCCTCGTTGAGAACTTCGCGATTGGTCACCGCGCGCTTTTTCACCGGCGCGTGGGCGATGGCTTCAAGGATTTCAGCAAATGCACTCATGATGACAGCTCCTTACGAGTGTTGCGCCGCTCTATGGCTGACGAATTCCATGGCTCAGCCCTTTGGCGGTCGCAACCCAGATGTCGTTGCCCTGAAAATCGATGCCAAGAATGTAGTTGTGTGCCGGCGCACTGGTGACGGGGACCGCCGCGACGTGGCCTTGCACGTCGCGCACCGTCATCTCCGGCTTTCCGGTGGTGAGCGATGGGCGGTAGACTGCCCAATTCGCGCCGTCGTAGTAGGCGAGCCCCTTGTCAGTGCAGAACCACGCGCGATTGGCGTCTACGCCCCTGACCATGTTGGTGAAGTTCGAGGGCAGCCCGCTATCTTTGGTGAGAAAGTTATGCCAGTAGCGGCCGTCGTAGCGGCTATCGCCAAAGTAGGTGGCAGCCCACACGATCTTGTCGACATAGCTGACCGAGGTGACAATTTCGTGAATCAGCCCCTGGTCCTTGAAGAGCACCATCTCGTTTTCGCCGTCGGGGTCGTCGTACTTGTCCCAGCGGCCGGTCTTCTGGTCATACTCCAGCAGCCCGCTGCCCCACACGCCGTAGTAAACTTTGTCGGGCGCGGCGCTCACAGCGTAGGTCCAGATCTCCGCCATGGGCGTGTTGCGCTCGTTATAGAGGGTCCATTGGCCGGTTCGGGTATTCAGGCGGCAGCCTCCTGCAGCGGTGGCCACCCATACGTCATCGCCTTCCACTGAAATGTTGTAGACCACGTCGTTGCTTAAGCCCGAATTCAATTGCGTGTAGGTGTCGATGCGTCCGGCGGAGATACGGCTGAGCCCGGCCATGGTGCCCGCCCACACATCTCCGGTGCGCTTGTCGAGCGCCAGAGAAAGCACGGCACGATGAGCTAGACCATCCTTGGTCGTGTACGTCTTCCACTTCCCGTTCTCGTAGAGTCCCAGGCCATTTTCAGTGCCCACCCAGATGCGGTCACCATCCACCAGGACCGCGAAGACGTGATTGTCAGGGAGGCCATTGGCCGTTGTGAAGTTCTCAAAGCGGAAATGTGGAAGCGCCAGAGCCGCGGCCGAAACCTTGGCCGCGGACGCATTGGCTGCTCGTACGGTTGCCGGAGGGTTTGAACTTTTTTGCGCGATTGCCGCCTGTTGCGCAGATATCGTTCCTGTGGCCCCGCCCACTGCCAGCGCCAGCACCAGGCGTTTGATTTGCGTGCGTTCCTTCATCGCGTCCTCAAGTATTCGATCAGGTCGTTGAGTTCGTCCTTGGTCAGATCGTTGGTGCGGCCGTGATGGTCTCCCGGGTTGTAGATGGTCCAGATCTCTTCAAGCGAAGGCGCAGAGCCGTCGTGGAGATAAGGTGCGATGAGCCCAACGTTGGTCAGCTGCGGGGTCTTCAAGTGTCCCGAGCTGTCGGTCGGCTTCTTCGTTCCCACGTCAAACAGCTTCTGATTGGTTCCATTGACCCCACTGTGGCAGTATGAACAGCGGTTAGCTTCAGGAATAGGCTTGCCAAATTTGTCCTTGGTGCGCTCGAAGATCAGCCTGCCGCGCTCTTGCGCCGCAGAGAGCTGATTGTCTGCCGAGCGCCAGCGATTGGGCCTCGGCGGCAAGCTGCGGATATACATCACCAGGTCTGAAAGCGTCTGCTCGTCGAAGCTTTCCGAGCGCCAGAAATATTTTTCGGTGCGCGGACCGCATTCGACGGCGATGCTGGGATTGGCTCCGTTCCATTTATAGGGTGCAAGGTCCTTGATGCCCTCGAGCATCTTGTTTTCCACGATGTCGACGCCGAAACCGTCCGGCTCCAGGTCCCAGGTGAGGCCGTCGAAGGTGGAGTCGATGTGGCAGTTGGCACACCCAATCTGGCCTTGAAACGAGTAGCGTGCGGTGAAAAAGGTCTGCTCGCCGTAGCGGAGAACTGAAATCTCCTTTGGCCCATTGAGGGAAATTGTTGCCGTCAAGCGATTGGTGTGCGTGTCGATCACGCTGATGGTATCGTCGAGCCGGTTGGCGACAAACAACCGGCGTCCGTCGGGCGCAATAGTTGCGCCGCGCGGATCGTGGCCCACGGCAATGCGCGCCACCACGTAATTCGCGCTGGCCGAAAGATCCTCGACAAACGACTGGCGCCGTGCGCGAACGGTTCGCAGCAGGCGCGGCACATCGATGGCGGTTACCATCTCGGATCCGCCGCTGGCAACGTAGAGGCGCGACTTGTCGGGCGTGATGGCGATGCCGAAGGGGCGCGCAGCATAACGCTCCAGTTCATCCAGCGGAATCTCAATCGGCTTGGGTCCTACGTCAGCGCCAAAAAGGGTAAGCGTGTCCGCGAAGGCCCAGCCGTGTTCAAGATGTGCGAGCGGCACCAGGTTCTTGGGATGCAGCTCAGCCACTGCGCCCAGCCGTCCATCGGCTGAGATTGCCACGTGAAAAACGCCTGCGACGCTAGCAAGAGGAATGCGATCGGTCACCACTGCGCGGCCCGTGTCGATCACGGTGATTTCCGACTCCGGCGGCGTGCGATTCCCCACAGCGCTGCCGTGCGCGGGCAGAATGGGATAAATATGCGTGACGTAAAGCCGGTGGCCATCGGGAGAAGCTGTCATATAACTGGCGCCGCGCCCAGCCGCCAGCCGTTTCTCTTCCGTTCCCGTGTGCGCGTCAAGCACAGCCACGTCGCTGGAGATGCGATTAGCCACGAACAGAAGGTCGCCGGCCGGGTCTTGCGCCAAACCGGAAGGCTCCGCACCCACGGGCCAGGTCGCCGCTACCTGCATCGACCGCGTGTCGATCACCGAAACCGTATCGTCCCATGAGTTGGCCACAAAAAGCCGCGCGCCGTCAGGCGAGAGCGCGAATCCGCGCGGCATGCTACCCACGGCCACCGTGGCCATTGTCTTGAACGTCGCCGAGTCGAGCACGCGTACCTCGCCACTCTGCTGGCAGAGCACGTAAAGGCGCACGCCATCGGGCGAAAACAGGATCTCGACCGGAGACGCGTAGACGAGAGGCTCGCCGGTCCTTGCCCCGGCAGCTGCTCGAGCCGTTTTCGCTGCCCATGGCCCGGCGGCGAACTGCGCGGCCACGAGCAACGATACGGCTAGCAGACGGCCTTGTGCGCGCCAGTTCATTTCGGCTCCTCGATCGTGAGCACTCGATCGACGCTCTCGTTTTCAAACGTCTGCTCGCGTCCGCTCGGCCAGTGCACCACAATCTTGTCCGCGGCCGTTGCCGCGCCCAAGCCGAAGTGCAGCCGGCCATCATTCTGTGAAAGGTAGCCTGAAGCGGCCACCCGCTCCTCGAGGAAATGCTGGCCGCCTGCGAATACTTCGACGCGCGCGCCAATGCCGTCGCGGTTGCTTTTTGCGTCGGGACCGGGAACGGCGCCGCGATCACCGGCGCGCATTGCGCCCACCAGCTTTACATCGATCCAATGGCCGGTGTTGACGGAGACGTTGCGCAGCAGCGTCCCGCGAGCGCCGAGGTTCACAACATACGCGCCCACTTTGCCGTCGTTCATGTAATCGGCAAAGCAGGCGCCGCGCGCCACCGTGCGCTGGCTCAGCGCCGGACCGGCCGCGAGCGATACATCTTCGAACTTTCCGTCGCCCAGTCCGCGAAACAGTGTGTGCTCCTGTGGGATGAGGTGAATCAAACCGCCATGAAAGATGAGGATGTCGAGGTATCCGTCGTTGGCGAAGTCGTAAATGCCGGTACCCCAGCTCACATATTGCGCATTGGCCTGCGAGACGCCGTTGGCCGCGCCGACGTCGTCAAAGCTCATCTGGCCGGTGTTCCTCAGCATGCGGTTGTAGCGCGAATCGGAGACCCACAGGTCGAGCATTCCGCGGTTCTCGAAGTCGGCAAATACTGGGCCCATGGCTGAGGTGGACTCGCCATTCTGTCCAAAGGCCGTGCCGGTATCGGGGGCGATATTTTCGAAGGTTCCGTCGTGCTTGTTGTGAAAGAGAAAATTTTCAGTGCGGTCGTTGGCCACATAGATGTCGTCCCAGCCCGCTCCGGCGAAATCGGCGGCGGCGACGCCCATGGTGCGGCCCACGTAGGCGCCGATGCCCGACTTCTCGGTGACATCGGAAAACGTACCGTCGCAGTTGTTGTGGAACAGCATGTTGGTTTCGCCCGCATAGTCGAGCGGTCCGGGATAGTTGTCCGCTGCGTAGTAAGCGCGGTATTTGGGATCGAACTTCACGTAGCGGCCGACAAAAATATCGAGGCAGCCATCTCTGTCGTAATCGACAAACGTTGAGCTGATCGCCCAGCCGTCCACCTTGATGCCGGCTTTCTCCGTCACGTCGGTAAAGTGGCCATTGCCGTCGTTGTGATAGAGAATCACTTTGCCGTAGCCCGTCACCAGCAGATCTTCGTTGCCGTCGTTCAAGTAATCGCCGGCAGTCACGGCAACCGAATACATGTCAGGATTGAGCCCGGCCTTATCTGTAACATCGGTGAAGTGCCCGCTGCCGTCGTTGCGATAGAGATGGTTGTGCGGCGGTGGATTTGGCTTCTGCTTAAGTGGGTAAGGGTGCATGG
Source organism: Acidobacteriaceae bacterium (assembly GCA_030042915.1). Next base: position 5,028 of record JASHYS010000098.1, on the reverse strand, counting down.
AGTCGTCGAGCGGGCGACCGTTGACCACGTATAGAGAGGGAAGGCCGGAATTGTTGTAGTCGAACCACACGCAGCCGGCCCCGGTGCCCTCGAGCAGCGATCCCAACTGCGCCGACCCGAAGCTGTGCACAAAGTCGATGCCCGAAGAGTCAGTCGCGTCGTCAAAGCGGATCACCGAAGCATTGGTGTTGGTGGCGCCGGCCTGCGTAGCCGGAGAAGCGGCAGCTTGGGAATTAAACGGCGCAGCGATCGGCGCATCGGACGGCGCGCTCGCGCGTGCAATGCCGGACACGGGCGGTTCGGGAACTGATACCGCAGGAAGCGATGGGGGCGAAACCGATTGCGCCGGCAGGCGGCGCATCTGCGCCACCGCAAAAACAGCCATCGCACCACAGAGAAGCAGGCGCTGATTCATCTGGAATGCCCTCCCGCCGACGCATTCAGCGCGGATGCCGATTGCTTCCCGGTCAGATCGACCGGCGTGGTGGTGCGCAACAGCACTTGCGGCACGCGATTTTGCGGTGCGCGCTCCGGCCCGGCATGACAGCCCACGCAGATCCGTTGCTCGCCGCTGCGAATCCAGAACCAGCCGCGCTCTTGACGCAGAACCGCGCCCTTGGCGTCGAGCAGCGCGAAACGGATAGGCCTGTCCGAGGGAACCTGCACAAAGAACGATCCGTCGCGCTCCACTGGCGCCGCACCCATCGTCTTTGTGTGACCTGCCGCGTCCTGCGATTCCAACCGCACCGACGCGGGCAACCCGTTCAGCGCGCCGTCGCGGGAAATGCGCACGTCGAGGGCAAGTAGGTTTGCGTAATCCCACGGGTGCAGACCCGAGGGATGGCGACTGGGGCGGTTGCGCGGCGCAACCATGACCGGCTCAACCAAATCCATTCCGCTCTGGACTAACACAGTTTGCATCTGAGCCGAACCCGGCTGCCAGTTCCTGATGACGTAGCGCGCGTCCTTCGCAGCGCGCATACTCAGGAGCCACGCTCCGGACGGGGTTTCCGCGATGCCGCCGGCATAAATGCCGCGTGGCGCCGCAACTGGCTCCTCGTGAGCCAACGACGACGTGAATCGCGCCAGCGATGTTCCATGCGTGAAGATCACGTCGCCCGACGTAAGCTGCGTTCCGCCCCAGCGAGCGCTCCCGTGGTCGCAACGCACCGATTCCACGCCCGATCCATCGGCGTATACCAGGTACAACTCAGGTGTCGAGCCGGTGCCGAGCGGATAGCCGGCTTCAAACAAAATCCGCCCATCGTGGAGCACATCCACAGGAAACGCGCTCCGGCCCACGTAGGCGAGCGGCAGCGTCCCTGGCCCTGCGGTAGGATTCCACGGCGCGGCCGCCATTGGATGGCCGTCTTCGGCAGATTGCAGTGTGAATCCGGAGGGCGTGCGCTGCGCCCAAACCATGCGGCCGCCGGGCAGATAGAGCGGGCGTTCCGCGTCTGCATCCGTAGTGATCACGCGCCGTACTGAACGATCCTTTAGTGCCAGCTCCCAAATCTGCCAGGGATCGCCGGCATTGCGCTTGCCGGAAAAGAGCACGGATTGTGCATCGAACGAGACATTCGCGTCCGCCGAGGCCGCGAATCCGTCAACGAGCGGCTCCGCTTTGCCTGCATGAATGAGAAGCAACTGTGCGCCCTTGGGAAATCGCTCCTGGCCCCGCAACCCGGCCAACGGAACGTAAACAGGCGCGGCGGTCACGATGACGTCGCCACCGATCTCCGCATTCTGCTGATTGGCCTCTTCCGTCGTAAAGCCGCAAATCAGCGTCAGAAAACCAATGGGCACGGCAGCCACGAGCGCTCGAAACGGAAGCATCATCCCGCCGCCTCCGCGCAACCGAGGCCGGCGAATTCGAAGGGCTCGTGTTTATCTGCGTGCAGCACCGTTGCGCGCCATTCCATCCACGGTTCGAGCGCGCTCATCATAGCGTCGAATCCGGCAAAGTCGAGGGATTGTTCGCCGTCGCTCCACGCCTTGTCGGGGTCGGGATGTACTTCCACCAGCAGGCCGTCGGCGCCTGCGGCCACGCCGATCCGCGCCAGCGCAGGAACCAGCTCGCGATTTCCGGCCGCGTGACTGGGATCGGCGATCACCGGCAGATGCGTAACTTGCTTGAGCAAAGCAATCCCGGCTGCGTCGAGAGTGTTGCGCATCGCCGTTTCGAAAGTGCGGATGCCGCGCTCACAAAGGATCACGTTACGGTTTCCGTTGTCGAGAATGATCTGCGCCGAACGCAGCAGGTCGGCAAGCGTGGCCATCATGCCGCGCTTCAGCAGGATGGGACGCCCCGATCGCGCCGCCGCTTCGAGCAGCGAGTAGTTTTCCATGCTGCGCGAACCGATTTGCAGAATGTCGGCGTACTCGGCCACCAGACCGACGTCGTCTTCCGACATCACCTCGGTTACCACGGCCAGCCCGGTCGCTTCGCGCGCCGCAGCCAGCAGCTTCAGTCCCTCGAGACCGAGCCCCTGAAAGGAGTATGGAGAACTGCGCGGTTTGAACGCCCCGCCACGCAGGACGCGTGCCCCTGCGCGGCGAACATGATGAGCCGCAGCCATGAGCTGCCGCTCGCTTTCCACCGAGCACGGCCCTGCCATGACCACAAATTCGTCACCACCGACGAGGACATCGCAGACCTGGACGATTGTCCGCCGGCCATCCGTGCCAAGCAGAACATCGGGGCTTTCGGCAAACCGTTCTTGCCAGCTTTCGCGCACCCGTAGCGCTCCGTCCGGCCTCCAATTTTTAGGGAAGCGCCAGTGTAGCGCGAAGCGTGTCGCCGCGCCTCCATCGAAAGGTTGAGGAGGGCAGGTTTTGCCCTGCCGGCGCCATAGAACCTTGCCAAATAGACAACCGATTGTTTATGGATTATTTCTGCGCGATTCGGCGATCCTTGGTCATTGCTGGCGGCCGATATCCGAAAGCCGCGTCGATGATTGCGGCCACCCCCAGGGCAACTTCATCTTCGAATGGCCGGGCTGCAACCTGCACGCTGATCGGCAATCCCTCCGCCGAACGACCGACCGGGACGACCGCTGCCGGCGCACCGAGCGTGTTGAACCATTGCGTGTAGCGGACTGCATCGAGGTATTCAACTTGTACGCCATCGATCGCCCAGCTGCGCTCTTCGTGGCGAAAAGCGGGGATGGCGGCTGCCGGACATAACAAGACCGGATACTCTTTCATTTCTTCCAACATCTTTGAACGCAGCAGGTCCATCTCTGCCCAGGCGTTCAGCAAATCCGTCGCGCTGAGCGGCCCAGCGGCTTCGGCAATGGAGAGGAACTCCTTGAAGATTGGGCTGAGGCGGTCGCGCTTGCCTCGGATTTCCGGCTCGTAAAACATGGCTCCGCACTGGACAAAAAACGTCCACCACAACTTGCGTAGCCGTTCCAATGAGCGAGGCCGGAACGGCGCCACGCGAAAGCCCCCATCGCGTAGCGCAGAAGCGGCGGCGTTTACTGCGCCGCGTGTCTCCGGCGTCACAGGAATCAGTCCATCGTCCTCGAAGAATCCGATGGTGTGCGCGCGCAATTCATCTCGACTGGGTTCCCGATACACGATGGGCGGGCTGGCCGGGTCGAGCGAGTCCTGCCCGCTTAACGCGCGGAACAAGAGCGCAACATCGTTCATCGTGCGCGCCATAGGCCCAATGGCGCCCAGAATTGCAAACGGCCCCACACAAGGCGGCATATGTCCGCGCCCCGGAATACGCCCCGGCGTTGGTTTGAGCGAGCAGATTCCAGTAAAGTGCGCGGGAACCCGCACCGATCCGCCGCTGTCGCTGCCCAACCCTGCTGCCGACATTCCTGCAGCAATGGCCGCCGACTCGCCCCCGCTCGATCCGCCGGGCGAACAAGCCAGGTCCCATGGGTTGCGCGTGCGGCCGTGCAGCAGATTCGCGGTCTCGTAAGCCATCAGGAACTCCGGGCAATTAGTAGTGCCCAGGATCAACGCTCCTGCGGCGCGCAGCCGCGCGACAACCACCGCATCCTCGGTGGGCGCATCGTCCTTGTGCAGCAGGCTGCCGATCTCACAGCGGTATCCGGCGGTGGCAATCGACGATTTGACCGTAACCGGCAAGCCGTGCAGAGAGCCGCGCGGATCGCGCATGGCGTCAAGGCGCCGCGCCTCTGCGCGTACGCGGTCGGCATCGAAGTCGGCAAAGACGTTGAGCTCAGGCTCAAGCCGCTCGATCTGGCGGATGTGCGCTTCAGCCAGCTCAGCCGCCGAAATCCGGCCTGACCGAACGAGTTCCAATTGTTGCGCTGCCGAAGCCAGCACCACATCATTGCTGCGATCGCTCAATGCTGGTTCTCCGGCATTGATTTCGGCGCGCGATCGTCCAGCGGGGTAGACGGAAGCAACTGATAGTTGAACCTGTAGGACAGCACCGGCTCCCCCGAGTCGAAGCGGTCGTTCCAATTCAACTGGTAGTCGAGGGACTGCGCGTCCAGCGGCCGCTCCTCAAAATCGGGATAGGGGTAGGTGCTCATACCATGAAACGGCATCTGCGCCACGGTGAATGGCGTCGCATCCCACCAGTCCATGTCTTTCACGTAGCCATTGGCATAAAAGAAGTAATCACGCTTCCAATGCGGCGGCAGCGCGGGCAGATTCGCTGCGTCGAACTCTGCCGCAATCTCCTCACCGCTGCCAAATACAACAAAGTGGTCGCTGATGTTCTTCAGAAGCGGCGTTACATCGCCGATGCGCGTGTAGCTGCCGCGTTCGTGCTGGAATGGGCCACTGAGGCTCACGAGATTGTAGTCGAAGTCCAGATCGCCGGGACTTGCGCCTTCAATCTGTTTGGGAAAGCCACGAAATCGGAGGTTCGCGCCCGACAGCGGAATCTCCGTGGTGCGCGCCGTTGCGTTCGCACTTTGGTCGATCAAAACCTGGTCCCAGTAAATCTGCAGATTGGTCATCAGCCGGATGCGGCGCGTGCCCGCGGGCAGCTTACCCGTCAAATCCACCACGATGGTTCGCTCCAGCCCGGCGGGAAAT
>JASHYS010000097.1 GCA_030042915.1 Acidobacteriaceae bacterium | reverse complement strand
GCGAATCGCAAACCTTCAGTCACTGCCGCGGAGATGCTGATCAAGCGCTACAAATCAACGCATCATTTTGTGACGCTGGAGGCGTGGTGTTGAGCGCCCCGACGAAACTTCAGCGGGCGAAGGACGCGAAGACTTCGCGGGCGGCGGCGACGGTGGCCTGGACGTCGGCGTCGGTGTGGGCGTACGAGATGAATGCGGCTTCGAACTGCGAGGGCGGCAGCCAGACGCCGCGATCGAGCATGCCGCGATGGAAGCGGGCGAAGGCGGTAGTGTCGGATTTTGCCGCTTGCTCGTAATTGGTGACGGGACCCCCGGTAAAGAACCAGGTCCACATGGAGCTCGCCCGATTGCCGCAGAGGACGACGCCGGCTTTTTGCGCCTCCTGACTGACGCCATCAAACACTGCCGCGGCCATTCTCTCGAGCTTCGGATAGACATCTTTCTCATGCTCCTGCAAGTAGGTGATGGTGGCGAGGCCGGCGGCCATAGCGAGCGGGTTGCCGCTGAGGGTGCCCGCCTGGTAGACGGGACCGAGCGGGGCGAGCTGATCCATGAATTCGCGCTTGCCGCCGAAAAGGCCGACCGGCAGGCCTCCGCCGACAATCTTGCCGAGGGTGACAAGGTCGGGATCGTAGGTTGCGCTCTTTCCGCCGACGCGGAAGCCGATCATGACTTCGTCGAAGATGAGCAAGGCGCCGTGCTGGCGCGTGAGCGAGCGGAGGCCGGCCAGATAGTCGGTTGCGCTGCTCATGATGTGCCACGCCTCGCGCGCTTCGGGTTGCATCTTTTCCACCCACTCCGACGGAAGGGAAGCCGGACCGGTGTGCGGAAGGATGCACCCCGCATTGCCGACGACGGGCTCGACGATGACGGCAGCGATGTCGTCTGGATGAGCGGCGAAGGCTGCCTCGACGGTGGCGAGATCGTTGAAGGGCAGCGCGATGGTCAGGTTGGCAATCTCTTCGGGCACGCCCGCCGAACCGGGGATGCCGAAGGTGGCTACGCCGGAGCCGGCTTTGACGAGAAGGCCGTCGGAGTGGCCGTGGTAGCAGCCCTCGAATTTGATGATGAGCTTGCGGCCAGTAACGGCGCGAGCCAGGCGGATGGCCGACATCGTAGCTTCGGTGCCGGAACTGACGAAGCGCATCTTCTCGATGGCGGGATAACTGGCCGTGATGCGCTCGGCCAAATCGGCCTCGACGGCTGTGGATGCGCCGAAACTGGGTGAGTTGTGCGCAGCGCGTTTGATGGCCTCGACGACGGGCGGAAAGGCATGGCCCAGGATCATCGGACCCCAAGAGCCGAAGTAATCGATGTAGCGATTGCCGTCAGCGTCAAAGAGCCAGGCGCCTTGCGCGCGCTCAACGAAGGGCGGCGCGCCGCCGACGGCGCGAAAGGCGCGCACCGGTGAGTTGACGCCACCGGGGAAAAAGCGCTCGGCGCGCTGCTGCAGGGCCTGCGAACAGGTGCGGTTCATGCTGGGTTCAGTATATTTGAGGCTATCGCATCATTTCTTTGTCGAGCATAGCCGCAAACTCCGTCCAGTCCTTCCTGAACCAGTTGACTCTGTGCCCTTCAGGGCGCCATTCCACGCTTCCTCTTCCGAGCGCCAACGTCCCCAGCAGCCTCTTCCCTCTTCGCACATGAATCTCGAGCGAATTCTTGCTCCCACGCTTCGTTAACTCGACGGTCGACGCCTGGTAAACAAAGGTTCTGGTTTTGGTTCGCTTCGGTGATCTGGTTGTCATGGCTTGCGCGGCCACCCCCAGGAGGGATCATACCGCTCGCCAAACACCGTGCGCATGAGGATCAGGCTCTGCGGCTGCGCCCGCGCGCTACCTGCGCCATGACCAGCACGCCGATCATCTCTAGCGCCATGCCTATGCCAAAGAACAATCCGCGAGCGAAGTCCTCCCAGGCGGGCGTATGCGGCTGGAGAGCGAGGGGCGCGAAGGCTATGCCGAGAACAACGAGAAAAAGCCCAACCGAAACCAGTGACATGGCAAGCGATGTAGGTTTTTGAGGGGAAAACTGCAGTTTGTCGAGGACCACGGCATTGTCTCCTTCTGATTTTGGCTCCGCGTCTGGTGCGGTTCACGGGAGGAAGCGGGGCCATGGCCCGGCTGGAACTCAGGGGTTGCCGGCCATGGGCGGCTCAGACCTCCGTTTGAGCCGCACGACCCACAACAACAGAGTGATGGAAAACCCCAGGAAAAACCCGCGCAAACCATCGAAGAGTACCCGATGATGCAACCCCCACGGCGTCGCAAAGCAAGTGAGGGCCGCTCCGGCGAACAGGCAGACCATCCCGCAAGGTTCGAGCCTGCGATTTGTGGGAAATGCCGGGCATAAATACTGCTAGAATTCTGCTTCCGGCTCAACCGCGCCGAATAGCCTCCTCAAACAGAAAGCCCGCACCATGCCCCAGGAGATTGCACCTAAAACAGTCACGTACGCAGACGCCGGGGTCGACCTGGCCGCGGGCGAGCACGCCAAGGAGCGGATCAAGTATCTGGCGCAGAAGACCTTTAACCGGAATGTTTTGAGCGGGATCGGCAGCTTTGGCGCGATGTTCAGGCTGGACCTGCAGCGCTGGAAGAACCCCATTTTGGTGAGCTCGACCGACGGGGTGGGAACCAAACTGAAGGTGGCGTTTGACCTGGGACTGCACCAGACAGTGGGCGCGGACCTGGTGAACCACTGTGTGAACGACATTGCCGTGCAGGGAGCCACGCCGCTGTTCTTCCTGGATTACCTGGCCACGGGCAAGTTGGACCCGGACGTGATAGAGACGGTGGTGAGCGGTCTGGCCGATGCGTGCAAGGCCAATGGCTGCGTGCTGATTGGCGGCGAGACGGCACAAATGCCGGGATTCTACAAGGACGGCGAGTACGACCTCGCCGGGTGCATTGTGGGCGCCGTAGACCGCGACAAGATGGTGACCGGCGCGGGAATCAAGGCGGGAGATGTTCTGATCGGGCTGCCTTCGACCGGGCTGCACACCAACGGCTACTCGCTGGCGCGGAAGCTGCTGTTCGAAGTGGGCGGTTACCGGCCGACGCAGTACGTAACTGCGATCAAAGAGAAGGCGGGCGCGGCGTTGTTGAAGACGCACCGCAGCTATCTGGCTGTGATTCAGAAGCTGGTGACGGCGGGGATGACGACTGGTATTGCCCACATCACTGGAGGTGGGATCACCGAGAACCTGCCGCGCATCCTGCCCAAAGGGGTGACGGCGCAGGTGGAGATTGGTTCGTGGCCGGTGCTACCGATCTTCGAGCATCTGCGCGAGCTGGGGCATGTGCCGCAGGAAGAGATGATGCGCACGTTCAACATGGGCATCGGGCTGATTGCGGCCATTCCGGCGGCGAAATTTACGCGCGCGAAAAATCTGCTGGACCGCGCGGAAGAAAAGTTTTACGTGATCGGGCGTATCGCAAAAGGCGAGCGCCGCGTGCAATACACGTAGGCAGCGGCGGAGTTAGCGGGTTGGTGATTCTTTTTAACTCCACTCGCTGCGCGAGGCTCTCTATTCCTCACATCGGGATAAGCGTTGGCCAATTCGGACACTGATCGGCAGCCCATCCGCCTGGGCACTCTGCTTTCGGGCCGGGGGTCGAATTTCCTGGCCATCGCCGAATCGATTCGCGACGGGCGATTGAAAGGCGTCGAGATTGCAGTGGTGATCTCGAATGTGGCTGAGGCGGCGGGAATCGGAAAGGCCAAAGAACTGGGCCTGCCGCACGCAGTGCTTGTCTCGAAGGGAGTGAAGCGCGAAGAGCACGACGCCAACGTGATTGCCTGCCTGCGCGCGTATCGCGTGGACCTGGTTTGCCTGGCCGGCTATATGCGCTTGCTGTCGCCGCAGTTCGTGGCCGCGTTTCGCCATCGCATTCTCAACATTCATCCGTCGCTGCTGCCGGCGTTTCCAGGCCTGGAAGCGCAGGAGCAGGCTTTTGCCTATGGCGTAAGAGTGACGGGCTGCACCGTGCATTTTGTCGACGAAGAGCTGGACCACGGGCCCATCGTGGTGCAGCGCGCAATTCCCGTGCTGGAAACCGACGACGCCCATTCGCTGGCGGCACGAATCCTTCAAGAGGAGCATTTGGCCTACACGGAGGCGATTTCGCGCGTGGTGAGTGGGGAATACGAGGTGCGGGGGCGACGGTACGTGAAAAAGGCAGGGATTATGGATTAGGTCGGTCGAATCGCACCCGAGATTTGCCCGACCGAGCGGAATGTCAAGAGCCTCTTCGCTCATAATTCTTTTAACTAGCTTATTTTTCATAAACTTAAACCTTGTGGCAATTTGCAGGTAATTTGCCGGCAATTGCCTAACCTTAAAAATAGCCAGGCAAGTAATCCAGAAGCTGGGCCGGGGAATGGAGTAAACCCTCCCCACCCCTCCATCTCCGCCTTTCGACGCCTCATGGGCAAGTGTTTCGGCCAGAAACAGGCGAGAGGCACGGCGATGGACTGCGCGGGTGTGTGCCCAATCGGAAGTTTGTCTGGCGCGGAGCGGCTCTCCACCGAATGCGATGACCAGAACCACGGCAACATCCGGCTCTTGACAGCCGCTGCGGTCCACGTGCGCGGGCCGGTGCAACTGTGCCGGCCCGTGCGCGGGAAGTGCAATCGAGACAACGGAAAAGAGCAACAGGAATTGCGCATGCCGCGGCGAAAAGGCGCGGCACGAAGGAGATTGGGAATGAGTTTGATGACGAATATCTGGAATCATCCGAAGACGTCGGCAGCGGGACTGCTGATTGCGGTAGTAAGCGTTGCGGGCGTTCTTGCGCAGCAGGGCGTGACGCTGGGCAAGGCGGGAACAGGCACGGTGGTGTCGCTGGTGAGCGCGCTGGCCACGGCTCTGCTAGGGCTGCTGGCGAAAGATCCGGAAGCAGGGAGCGAGGGAGTAAAGCAGCAAGGGAGTACAGCCAAGCTCGGCGCTTGGATGCTGATTCTGCTAATGGTTTCGATGCCGTGGATGCAGGGCTGCTCAGGCGTAAGTGTGGCGCAGGACATTGTGAACTGGACGCCATCGCTCCAAAG
>JASHYS010000096.1 GCA_030042915.1 Acidobacteriaceae bacterium | reverse complement strand
ACAAAGAAAAGCAGCAGCCATCGCGGCTCCCAAGGATATCCGTTGCATCGTGCCTCCGTATGAACACCTAAAAGTATCATGCGCACCATCTACTTTCGGGTGGCCCGGCAAGCGAAATCGATCCAACCGTCAGGGCGCCGCTCGAATCCCGCGATGCGTCACGAGGTAGACTGCAAAGCTGCCTAGCCAGTGCCCGCCCTCGTAATGCGCGCCCGTCACAGCAGCCAATCCGGCTTTTCTGTGCGCCGCGGCAGCCGCCCTGATCGCCGGCAGCCTTTTGTCGCCTTTGGGCAGGCCGGCAGCGATTCCCTCCAGCATCCACGCGCGGCTCAGATTGAGCCCGTCCAAATGCGCCAGCTTGGGATCACTCGGATCGGGCGACACCACGGGCTGCAACCATTTGCCGTCGCCCGAGGCGGGAATCTGGGGCATGAAGGTTTCCAGCCAGCGCGCAAACTCCGCGCTCGGCAGCACGCGCCGCATCAGATCGGCTTCGCCGAGGCATGGCGACAAAAAGTCCTCGCCGGAAGGCTCGTAGTTGAGCGGGCAGTTCTTGTCGGCGAAGTAAAAGTGCCTGGCCCTGGACACGATCAGCTCGGCGAATTGCCGGTTGCCGCTGCCGTTGGCGTAGTCGAGCATCAGGCCCAGCGCGAAAGCGGTCTGGTCGTGTTCGCCAATGCGCACTGGGTTGGAGAGCTTGGGCAGCCAGTCGCCGAGCCGCCCCAGCGCCGCTTGCTCAAGCGGGCGCAAATTGGCGGCCATCTCTTTGGCTTGCGGGTCGTCCCATTCTTTGAGCTCAGCCGTGAGTTGCAAAAGCCAGGCCAGCCCGTAGGGACGCTCGAAACTGGCGCGTCCTTCTCCGCGCAGATATGCGGCCTCCTGGGCGATGTTTTTTGCGGTCAGGCTTTGCCGCAGCGCCTCGCGCGCCGGCGCGACAAACGGCGCATCGGGGAAGGTGCGGATCAGCCGCACCAGCAACCAATGCCCGTGCACTGAAGAATGCCAGTCGTAGCAGCCGTAGAAGGCCGGGGTCAGCTGCCGCGGCGGCGCCACGTCGGCGTCGCTGTTCAGGGTGTGGCTGATGTGGTTGGGATACTCCTTACTCACGCAGGCCAATGCAAGATTCGCAAACCGCTGGGCGGCCTGAACGTCAAACTCCCCTGTGCTTTGGGCGGCAGAACTCATGGCGAAAAGGCCGATCACGGCGCAGACGATGACTCTCATTGACTGTACTTTACGGCATTCCGGGCCATGGCCGGCGATGCGGGCGATCAAGATTGCGCGGCGAAGAGAAGTCTATCGATGCATTTAGGCCCCGCATGCAAGGACAGCGGCAGGAAACGCTGCCCTTGCGCGCGGATCTCTTGGCGGGTGATTCGGGCCTGAATTACGATGCCGAGTCGGACTTGGGGAGTTCGACCAGGTACCCGGTGATCACTACATTGAGGACCATGGCAGTTGGGGTATAACCGGCGTACGCGGGCCCCACCAGCAACGAATCGGCGTAGATGGTCGTTGCATTGTTCAGGAAGTACTGTTGGGGATCAACGGTGGTCGGGGCGGGTTCAAAGTCGACAAAGTTGTTGGACCCACCATCGAGCGTTGCATCCAGGATGACAACAGGCACGACGAATTGGCCCGACGGCACCGACGCGAAACCCGAGATGTTCACGTTCTGGATCACCAACCGCTTTCCCGTGGGGATGGTGACGGTGGTGTAGTTGAAATTGGTGATGTTCACCTCTACGGTGGTTTGAAAGGCGTTCTTGGCGATGTCGGCATTGGTTTGCGCATGCAGGCACGCGGGAGCAAGCGCCCCGAGCGCGCAGAACAGAGCGAGAGCCCCAGTGGCTACAAATCGACTCAACTTCATGGGAACCTCCAGGAATTCGGCGGCCTGACGATCCGTTGCCAGCGCCGCCTATGGGGGAGGACTTAGCCTGGAATCGCTAGTTCGTCGTGTCCGGATTATCCGCAGGCCGAAGGGGATTTGTCATGGTAACCAAAGTGGGATTCGACCGACAGCGTGGTTCGATTTGGGAGAACCGGTTCGCCGCGACGCAGCTTGCCTGTGACCGCTGCCACCGGTAGCGGCGTGCCCGGTTTGTTAGAATCCCAACGGAAAGAAGCATTCATCTTTAATCGCAGTATTCTTCGCGGACGGAGTAGCAATTGTGGACGCGCAGGGGCTTTTGGGAACCATTCAAAGCGCTGCGGGAGAAACTCTTGCCGTGGATCGCCGTCCCCAACTGAATGACCGGCTGCTGCACCGCATTGTGAGGAGCGATATGACTGAGATTGTTGCCGTGCGCGCGCGCGAGGTTCTTGATTCCCGCGGCAATCCGACGGTTGAGGCGGACGTGATTCTGGATAGCGGCGCCATGGGACGCGCCATTGTGCCTTCGGGTGCTTCAACCGGCGAGCATGAGGCCGTGGAGCTGCGCGACGGCGACAAGAGCCACTATCAGGGCAAGGGCGTGTTGCAGGCTGTGGCCAATGTTGAAAGCGTGATTGCGCCGGAGCTGGAAGGCATGGACGCCGCCAACCAGCGGCTCATCGACCAGAGCATGATCAACCTGGATGGAACGTCCAATAAAAGCAAGCTGGGCGCGAATGCAATTCTCGCGGTTTCAATGGCTTGCACCCGCGCTGTTGCACAAACGCTTGAGGTTCCGCTCTACCGCTATCTGGGCGGCGTGAATGCCAGCATTTTGCCCACGCCCATGCTGAACGTGCTCAACGGCGGCGCGCACGCCGACTCCAACGTGGACTTTCAGGAGTTCATGATCATGCCCGTGGGCGCAGAGCGCTTCAGCGAGGCGCTGCGCTGGGCCGCCGAAACCTTTCACGCGCTGAAAGGCGTGCTGAAGAAGAAGGGCTACAACACCGCGGTGGGCGACGAGGGCGGATTCGCGCCTTCGCTGAAGTCGAACAGCGAGCCCATCGAGCTGATCCTCGAGGCTATCGAGCAGGCCGGCTACAAGCCCGGCGAGCAGATCGCCATCGCGCTCGATCCGGCATCGAGCGAATTCTACGACAAGGAAAAGAACCGCTACGTCTTCAAGAAGAGCGACAAGCGCGAGCTGACCAGCGCCGAAATGGTGAGCTTCTACGACAACTGGACGCGGCAGTATCCCATTGTTTCGCTC
>JASHYS010000095.1 GCA_030042915.1 Acidobacteriaceae bacterium | reverse complement strand
ACGCACGCGAACCCCAACTCGCACCGCTCTTGATCCCGGATCGTATCCATCCGGCCGAGGCCGCCCATTGGATCATGGCCGCTGCGCTGATGAAGGCGTGGCATCTTGACCCGGTGGTCAGCAGCGTGCAGTTGCGCGCCAGTGACGCCACAGTGATTGCCGGCGCTCGCACGGCCGTCACCGGGCTTGAAAAATCCGCGGATGGGCTCAAGTGGACTCAGTTGGACGAAGCGCTTCCCTTGCCGCTTGATTTCAACAACGCCATGACCACGCTGCTGCTTCAGATTTCAGATCTCGGCAAGCTTGACCAGCAGATGTTACGCGTGCAGAACCTTCCGCCTGGCGAGTACGATCTGGGCATCGACAGCAAGCCGATCGCAGCGTTTTCGCGCGAAGAATTGGAGCGCGGCGTCAATCTCGCGCTCTACAAAACGCCCATGCTCCAGCAGGCACGAGATATGGCCTTACAAGAGCAGCAGCGTGCCGATCTCGATCATGCAGCATTCATTTTGAGCGCAGATGTGGAACACTCCGCGACCACAGGCGTCGCTGAGTCCGCGCTGCGCGAGGCGCAGGACAAACTCGACGCGGAGATTCGCAAGCATCTCAGCCCTGTGCCACACCAGTTCGAACTCCACCGCGCTGAGCAGGCACAGCACAACGGCACGGCTGCCACTCGTTGAGGAGCACGTTTTTTTACGGAAGGAAGCACGGCATGAGACAGATGGGCAGATTTCTCCTCGCTACATTAGCAGTGATTACATTCCCCTGCGGTGCGGCGTCCGTGGCGCAGCAAGATGCGCCTGCCTCAGCCACGCCTTCCGCCGATACCGTTGCCGATCTGCCCAACGTGCTCTACGGCACCGCCTATTACTCAGAATATGAACCTTATGACAGGCTCGACAAAGATATAGCTCTCATGAAAGAAGCCGGCCTCAACGTTGTACGCATGGGTGAATCAACCTGGAGTTTATGGGAGCCTGAGGATGGGCAATTCGACTACGCATGGATGGATCGCGTTGTCGATGCCATGGGCAAGGCCGGCATAAAGGTGATTCTCGGCACGCCCACCTACTCGATTCCGGCGTGGATGGCGCGCCAGCATCCCGAGATTCTCGCCGATACGCTCAATCGAAACCTCTACGGCGGACCCTCTACGCCAAATGTATACGGCATGCGCCAGAATATGGACACAGATTCGCCGGCCTACCGTTTTTACGCTGAGCGCCTCATCCGCCATCTCGTTGCGCACTACAAAGACAACCCCACAGTGATTGGATGGCAGCTCGATAACGAAACCAGCAGTTACGATGCCGACAATCGCGACGTCTTTGTCGGCTTTCAGCATTACCTCGAGAAAAAGTTCAGCACGCCTGAAGCGCTCAGCAAAGCCTGGTTCCTCAACTATTGGGGCGAGAACCTGCATACCTGGGAAGATCTGCCCGCACGCGACGGTGCCCAGAGCACAGGTTACAAGCTCGAGTGGACGCGCTGGAGCCAGATGCGCGTGACCGATTTCCTCAGCTGGCAGGCAGCACTGGTGCGCGAATGCGCTTCGCCGCACCAGTTTGTCACCACCGACTTTGCCGGCATGATGAAGCGCGATGTCAACGAAGAGTCAGTCGCCCGGTTTCTCGATATCCCCGCAGTCAACAATTATCACGGAACGCAGGATCACTTCGACGGAGCCGAACAGTCGCTCACCGAAGATTTCACGCGCTCGCTCAAGCACGGCAACTTCCTGGTAACTGAAACCAACGCGCAAACCACGGGTTGGTCTTCCGCGTTCCAGTTTCCCCCATACGATGGGCAGCTTCGCGAGGACGTTTACACGCATCTTTCTAACGGCGCCGACATGGTGGAGTACTGGCATTGGGCATCGATTCCCGCCAACCAGGAAACTTACTGGAAAGGCGTTCTCTCGCACGACTTCGAACCCAATCGCGCCTACGCTGAAGTCTCGCTCACCGCGCACGAGCTTGAAAAAATTGGCTCCCATCTCGTCGGACTGCAGATTCACAATCAAGTCGCTATCTTATGGAGCCGCGATTCGCTCAACGCCATCAGCTTCATGCCCTTCAGTTCTTCCGGCCCGCAATGGAGCGGCGACCCTCCCACGGCTACCTATGCCACGCTCGTCCGCCAGATGCACAACGCTCTCTACAATCTCAATGTCGGTTCGGATTTCGTTTTTCCAACCACTCAGGATTTCTCGTCATACAAGCTGCTCATCGTGCCGGCGCTCTACATTGCCGATGATGCTCTGCTCCAGCGCATCTCCGATTATGTAAAGAATGGCGGCCACGTGGTGATGACCTTCAAGAGCGGATTCGCCAACGAAAATTCGGCGGTGCGCTGGGTTCGCGCGCCCGGCCCGCTGCGCGAAGCCGCCGGTTTCAGTTATCAGGAGTTTTCGAATCTTGAGCATCCGCTCGCGCTCAAGGGCGATCCCTTCCACGTGGCTCAAGCCAACACCGTTCAGTATTGGGCCGAGTTTCTCATGCCCGAGCATGCCCAGGCTCTTGCTTACTACGATCACCCGTTCTTCGGCCGATGGCCCGCCATCACCGAAAATCATTTTGGATCGGGAACTTTGCTCTACGAAGGCACCTATCTCTCCGATGAGCTGCAAACCGCGGTGTTGCGCACCACACTCCAGCACATTGGCCTCATCGGCGCGGAACAGCCATTGCCCGCGGCCATTCATGTGCAGCAGGGCGTCAATCGTCTCGGCAAGCGAGTGACTTACTTCTTTAATTACTCGGGCGCAGGCGCGAATTTTCGCTATGCCCACGCCGATGGGACCAATCTGCTCACGGGCAAACAAGTGACGCATGATTCTGACCTCTCGTTAGGCCCCTGGGATGTAGCCATCATCGAAGAGAACGGCCCGGCGGTCTCAGCCCCGAAGTAGAAGCCGCGGAGGCAACAAATGGCTCCAAGTCAAACACCCCAGCCGCAACGTGCAGTTTTGTTTCTCGCCGCGCTTTCAGTTTTCTGTCCGATGGCTGCGCAAATAACCTTCGCGCAGAATGAACCATCTCCTCCGGCGCTCTCCCATCCCATCTCGGTCTATAACAACTGGTCGTCCTACGACGAGCTTTCTGACAACATTCCGCTCACCGAATCGCTGGCCATGCGCGAACTCGATGAGCTATTGCGGCTCAAGCGGGCCGGCGTTCGCTTTGATTACTACATGATGGATGCCTTCTGGTTTGCACCCGATGGTGGTTATCGCACCTGGCGCAAGCCCAACTGGCCGAACGGCCCCGATGCCTGGATCAGAAAATGTCAGGCCAATGGAGTGCGGCCGGGTCTGTGGTTCGGCACCAATCTGCTGGTAAAAATCCAGCCCGCGCCTGCGTGGCGCGACTCGCTGAACAAAGATGGCGGCGCCATGTCGCTCTTTGAAGGCGGGTTTCTCCCCGACTTCATCGACGCCCTGCAGTACTGGTATGACCGCGGAATTCGCATGTTCAAGTTCGACTTTCTCGATCTCTCTGCAGCCACGCCCGCCACGGCGGCAAAGCTGAGCCCCGCAGAAATCAAAGCGCGCAATGCAGCCTCCCTGCTTGAGGCGCTGCGTGCATTCCGTCAGAAGAACCCTGAGGCCGTGCTTATCGCCTTCAACGGATTCGGAGGCGACCTCGACAACACCGTCACCAGGTTGCCCTTTCACGATCCCGCCGACCTGCGCTGGCTTGAGGTCTTCGCCATGCAATACACCGGAGATCCGCGTCCGTCCGATGTTCCCGAGGCAAGTTTCTGGCGCTCTATGGACATCTACAGCGACCACATGGTGCGCCGGTTTGAGCAGCTCGGATTTCCCCTCGAGCGCATTGATTCCACCGGCTTCATGGTGGGGAAAACCGGAACCATCTACTACCGTGGAATGCACGCGTGGAAAGGCGCATACCTCCTGATGATGGCTCGCGGCGGGTGGGTCAACACCGTGCATGGCAACCTGGAACTGATTCAGGGTGCTGACGCTGTCTGGATGGCGCGTGCCCAGGCGCTCTTCCTCGAGCTCCAGGGGTTGGGCCGCATCCATTCGTTTGGCGGAATTCCCGGCGACATTGAACCGTATGGATTTGGCGGAGTAACGACTCGAGGCGCCGTGTACGTCGCTGTCAATCCCGCGCAACGCGTGGCGACCATCACGCTGCCACGCCTGGTCTTCAATCAGATGCCGATGGGCCCCGGCCGCGTCCAGTTCCGCGATGCCGGTTTCGTGCCCACACTCGCGGGCGATCAACTCACTCTGGGGCCGGGCCAGATGGCCATGGTGGGCTACGATGCATACGCCTCTCCGAAATACGACTTTGGCATCCAGCAGGACGTCGTCATCCCTCGCTCCATCTCGCCTTTTCCCGCAGAATTCCAATCCACCGGCAAAGGCTCAATTGAGACCACATTCGAGCCGCCCGCACATGGCGTTTTGCGTGTAATCATCCGCCAGAAAACTCCGGAAGGGACGATTCGCCGCACCTGGGCAGGCGGCCCGCCTTCCGGCGAGAACATGGGCAAAGTCTTTGCGCTCTCTGCCCAGCAGGCGCAGCACCCGGTTCCGATCCGTATCGACTATGACAAAGTGGTGTGGAGCGGAATGAGCTGGGCGGTCGGTGAAATCGACACAAAAAACCTCTTGCCGCATGAGCCGCTGACCGTTCGATTTTATTCGGCCGAGAAAGATCCGGTCGCACTCGATGGGACGGTTTATTTGGTCAACTACTAGTGATTTCGCCAGTTACCAGCACTGCGCCGTAAAGCCCTAAAGATGGATAAAGGTCTGGGGAATTGTGGCCGATGGAGGAATGGGGGCCACAGAAACCATCATGGCCAAAACAATTCTTGTTGTGGATGACTCCATCACCATGGTGATGAGCCTGAAGACAACACTTTCCTTAAATGGATTCCAACCTGAGACCGCCAGCAACGGGCGAGAGGCCCTGAACAAATTGCAGGCGGGGCTCAAGCCTGACCTGATCCTGACCGACATCAACATGCCGGTAATGACCGGAATGGAGCTCATCCGCAACGTACGATCGATGCCGGGGTTGAAGTTCATCCCCATTCTGACCCTCACCACGGAGAGCGAACTCGGGAAGAAAAATGAAGGCAAGCTGGCCGGAGCAACTGGTTGGCTGGTGAAGCCGGTTTCCGGCAACGACCTGGTAGCCGTGATCAAGAAAGTACTGCCGGGAGCGTAGCGCCATGGAGGTTGCAAAACACGTGACGGTGGCGCATCCGGCTGGATCGCGGGCGCCGGACCGCAGGGTGGTCGGGAAAAGCGTCAAAACGCGCCTGGGCCGCATCCGGAAGCGGATGCTCTATGAGTCGCTGACCAAGCTTGCCATGCTGGGCGTATATTTTTGGTTGCTGTCCCAGCTCGATGGCCCGGGCCTCTCCGCCAATGACATTCGAGGCGGCATCCTGCTTTTCTTCCTCGTCTTCATACCAGGGCTCATTTATCGCCTTATAAACTACGCAGAAGCGCGAAAAGCGGTCGCCGATATGTGGGCCATCGGCGAGATGAAATTCAGCGATGTGTCGCGCATGTTCGCCATGCGCAAGGTGCTGCAGCGCGAGGGGAACGATTGTGGGCTTTACGCCAACGTGCTCCGCGAGCAGATCGGCGATTCGCTGGCGGAATCGGAGCGCGAGGTGGTGGCGGCCATTGAGCAGATGAGCCTGCTGATCGAGCGCTCGAATCAGGAACGAGGGCACATCGCACAATCGGTAGAGAGCGGCAAGGTTCTTACCGAAGCCACCCGGGGCAGAGTCGAGCGCAACCGGGAGGTGATTGCCGCAATTCAGCTGCAGCAGACCACACAGCTTGAGGCAATGCGGTCGAACTTCGACCGCATTCGGAAATTGTCGAACGGAGTGTGCGCCCTTACGCCACTGATCAAGGTGATTGCATCCATCGCCACCCAGACCAACCTGCTGGCTCTCAACGCAGAGATCGAGGCGGCGCGTGCCGGAAGCGCGGGTCGCGGCTTCTCCGTGGTGGCCATGGAGGTGCGCAAACTTGCCGTTCGGTCCACCAGTGCGGCCTCAGAGATTTCTAACAAGATCAACGCCACCTGCAAGAGCGTGGCGGCGGAGCTTTCTGAAGCGGAGGCTGCGCTCAAAGAGCAGGAGATCAACGCCGCGATGAACCATATGGTAGACAACCTCGCTGCCATGCAAAAGGAGTTCGCAAAGAACAGCGAATTGTTGTTGCAGGTCATCGCCGATGTGGATTCGAGCTATTCCGAGATGGTAGAGCGCCTCACCGAAGCCATGGGACATATCCAGTTCCAGGACGTCATGCGGCAGCGCATGAGTCATGTGCAAGGAGCTCTGAACGATCTGCGTGAACACGTGCTGCTGCTGATGGACAAGTCGGAAGACGCCAAGTGGGAAGGCCAGCTCGATCGCACGTTCAAAAGCATGCTCGATGGGCACCTTGGCCAATACAGAATGGCCAGCCAGACGGCGACGCACCTCGCCGTGGCTGGCGGCGCAGCGCAGGCCACGGCAAACAGTCCGGCCATCGAGTTGTTCTAGTGCGCCCCAGCCCGCGAGATTTTACACGCAGCACCGAATCGTCCCACCCGCGACCGAGCCTTCTTAAGAAACTTCTCACCGAATCATGGATTCATTTTGCAGATCGATTGCTCCGGCCCTGCCGATAGCCATCACAGTGAGTTTGTGTGACGGTTTGCACCCGCGGCAGGCTGTGATCCTGCCCGGTGCTCCGGAACAAGAGGTTGGGAAAACCGCGTTGGCCCATTCGGACCAAATCGAAGATGCGCGCAGTGCAACCCCGGCCATCGGGCAAGTGGGCGGCATCCGGCTCGAACGCTCCGGGGAGTCGACTGCCGTATCTATCGCCGCAGGGATCGATATCGGCTCGGCAGCCGAACTCAAGGCCGCGCTCCTCAAAGCGCTTGAGGGCGGCAAACGGATTCAGATAGCGATGGAAGCTGCGACCGACATCGACGTGACCGCGCTCCAACTGCTGTGGGCGGCCAGGCGCGCCGCCCGGCAACTGGGCGTGGAGTTCGCCCTGCGCGGCGCGCTCGCGCAGCCGATCGCGGGCCGGCTGGCAGAACTGGGGATGGAAGAACTGGGGATCCTGGTGTGAGCTGCGCGGTCCCGCGTGGCCGCCAAAGAGAATTGGGCCGGAATTCCGGCCGGAAAACGAGCGTTTCAGAGGTCATGTCGCAGGGAGTTTCCGGCAACGCCGAGCAGTTCAAGCAAAGCTTCCGCGAAGAAGCGCGCGAGATCCTTACCGATCTTGAGGCGGCGCTGCTCGAACTCAACCAGAACCGCGGCGACATGGAAGTGGTGGGGCGCATCTTCCGCGGATTGCATACCATCAAAGGCTCGGGCGCTATGTTTGGCTTTGAGCGCCTGGCAGAATTCACCCACAATCTTGAAACCGCTTTCGACCTGGTGCGCAACGGGCGTCTCGAAACCAGCCCCGAGCTCATCGATCTCACCCTGGCCGCTCTCGATCAGATTGCCGCCATGCTCGATGAGGGCGTGGCCGCCGCCACACCTGCTGATCCGGCTGCCTGCGGTCGCATTCTCGAGAGCGTTCGCCGGCTTGCAGGCATTGAAGAAACCGCAGAGCCGGCCAAGGCCCCGAGCGCATTCGTGCCCGCTGAGCCTTCCCGCGTCACCGGAGAGACGCGCGCCTGGCGCATTCGCTTCGCGCCGGGCCCCGACCTCATGCGCTACGGCGGCAATCCCGCCCTCCTCATGCGCGAACTTCGCCAGCTCGGTACTCTTTCGGCCCGTGCCGTCATGGACTCCGTCCCACCCCTGGCCGAACTCGATCCCGAGCGCTGCTACGTCCGTTGGGAGATCGAGCTCACCACCACCGCAGGCGCCGAGTGCATCCGCGACGTCTTCATCTTTGTCGAGGACTCTTGCGAGCTGAGCATCGAGCCGGTCGGCGATCCGGTGCCTGCCGTCGCCGCCCAGACCGCGCTCCCATGCGAGGCCGATCTCACCGCGCGGGCTCTCGAAGAGCAACGCAGCCCCTCGCCCGGCCGCCGCACGTACGACCAGCCGAGCAACGCGTCCAGCCTGCGCGTGCCCGCCGCCAAACTCGATCAGTTTGTCGACCTGGTGGGCGAGCTGGTCACCGTACAGGCGCACTTGAGCGAACTGGCCGCGCGCCGTGACGACGCCGAGGTGACGGCGGTGTCGGAACAGGTGGAGCGGCTAACCGCCGCGCTCCGCGAAAGCTCGATGAACATCCGCATGATGCCCATCCGCGGCACATTTGAGAAATTCCGCCGTCTGGTGCACGACCTGGCGCGCGATCTGAACAAAGATGTCGAGCTCACCATTGAGGGTGCGGAGACCGAGCTCGACAAAACCGTCATCGAGCAGCTGGGCGATCCGCTGATGCACCTCATCCGCAACAGCATGGACCACGGCATCGAGCCGGCCGATGTGCGCGCTGCATGCGGCAAGTCACCCACCGCTACCATTCATCTTTCGGCGCGGCACTCCGGGGCCAGCGTGCTGGTTACCGTTGCCGACGACGGCCGCGGCATCGATTCCGACGCCGTGCGTCGCCGCGCCATCGAGCGGGGAATGGTCGCGGCCGATGCACAACTGGCCGAGAGCGAGATCTTCGCGCTCCTCTTCGAGCCGGGATTTTCGACAGCGCAGCAGGTGACCGACGTCTCCGGACGTGGCGTAGGTATGGACGTGGTCCGGCGGCGCGTCGACAGCCTCCGCGGCGCCGTCGACGTCCAGAGCAAGCCGGGCCTGGGAACCAGTGTCACCCTGCGATTGCCGCTGACCATGGCCATCATCGACGGGCTGCTCGTCGCCGTGGGCGAGGCCTGCTTCGTGCTGCCCCTGGCCAGCACCCTGGAGTGCATCGAGCTGACGCGCGACGACATTGCCCGCGCCAATGG
>JASHYS010000094.1 GCA_030042915.1 Acidobacteriaceae bacterium | reverse complement strand
GGCGGCTATGCCGTAAGCAAAACCGTGGTGCGGATTGACCCGGCGCGGCTGGCGCCGGGCGGATTGCCTGAGGCGCTGGAGGAGACCCTGCTACAGGTGCCGCGGCCCACAGGAGCTCCGGCGTGGGCGCTGGTTTGCCGCGGACGTACGTGCCTGCCGCCGGTCGCGAACGAGCAAGCGCTGCTGGAGGCGCTCCGGGGTTGAAGCGCCGCGATTGTCAGGGGCCTGAAGGCTGCTGCTCCCTCCGAAGACCCACCCTAAACTTCGCCTCAGGCGGCGAAGTTTAGAATGGGGCACCCATTTCGTGCTGAATCGCTACTCCCCGCTGAAGGGATTGGTTTCCTGCGGCTTGAGCGTAGTTGGGTCGCTCGGCTTGGCCTCCGGCTCGGGAGCGCTATGCGGCCCTTGCGTCCCGCCTCCGTTGTTCGAACCTCCGTCATCGTGGTGCGTGAAGGTATTGAAAATGCGGTTGGGGTCACCCGGCAGCAGGTGGTTTTCTTCGAGGGCCAGGCGCACGCGGCGCTGGAATTCGCGGACGGCTCCGAATTGCTGCATGGCCCTGGTTTTGAAGATCACCGGAAAGAT
This sequence comes from Acidobacteriaceae bacterium, assembly GCA_030042915.1. The sequence continues at coordinate 3,492 of JASHYS010000094.1, read as the reverse complement.
CACCTGCGAGCCTTTGACTGAGTCGAGACCCAGGACCTGCGGGTCCCCGAGAAAGTCCTTCTTGAATTGGTCGCTGTTGCGGACGTCCATGGCGATCTGCTCGAGCAGCTTGGTTACCTCGTCAGGATCGGCCGAGAAATCGACGCTGACATTGACCGTGGCGACGGAGTAGCCCGCGCTCATGTTGGCCACGGTGGTGATTTGGGAGTTGGGGATCTCGTAGAGAGTGCCGTCGCCATCGCGCACTGAGGTTTTGCGCAGGGTCATGGTTTCAACGGTGCCCGACAAGCCTGCCAGACGAACCGTATCGCCCACGCTGAACTGGCCTTCGACAAGAAACAACATGCCGTTCAGTACGTCTTTGACGATGGTTTGCGCGGCCAGTCCGATGGCCACGCCGGCAATGCCAGCCGAAGCCAGAATGGGACCAAGGTTGAAGCCCAGTTCATTAAGGACCTGCAGCGTGGCGATGAGACCAATGATGGCCAGGCCTGTGGCGCGCACCACACCGGCCAGGGTTTTCACTTGCGCGGCGCGCGCGGGTCCGGCGGAGTGGCGCTCGGCTGCACGCGTGACTGCAAAGGTGAAAAGCCGCAGCAAACGGCTGAAGATAAAAGCGATAATGGCAATGACGATCAGGCGCGGTAGCTTGGTATGGAGGAATTCCTGGCTATCGGCGATCCATTCGTCAAGCACTTTGCCGAGGAAGCGGCCTTCGCTAAACGCGCTCCAACGCAGGATGAGAAAAATTTCCTCTGCAACGGCGAACGGAATCATGCCAAAGCTCCTCTAACTAGACTAGACTGTGCGCAGGGCGGCCGGAACTCCGATTCCGCTTCTGCGGCCGTTAGCCGGTCAGATGCATAGGTCAAGCCTCAAAGCTTCGCCCGTCGGTTCCATGAAACCTGCCCGGTGGTTTTTGAGGCGGGGACGAATGGTTTGCGCTCTGACGTTCGCAGCCGCATTGTTGATCGCAGCCGGTGCCGGATTGATCCGCGGCCATGCGCAACAAGCATCGTTCCCCCTGCCGGCCATTGATCTTCCGAAAAACGCCAAGACAGCGGCGCCGGCGTCCACGCCTGCCCAGCAGAATCTGCAATCATCGACGGCTACGGGCAAGACTGCAGAAAAGGGCGATGCGGGCAAACCGGAGATCGCCGTAGAATCGGCGAATCTGTTCAAGATGGCGGCGGATCTGAAGCTTGCGGTCGACAAGTCAACCAAGGACGAATTGTCGTTGGCCGTGGTGCGCAAGGCCAACGAGATTGAGCAACTGGCGCACAAGGTGAGAACGGGAGAAACGGCAAGAGCCGACGCCAAATAACCGCAGGCGCCGTGAGGCATGGGCATGTTCCAGGTAGGGAATCGAATTCGGGGACTATGGACGCATCCGGGCACGGGACTCGCTCTGGTGATGCTGCTGGCGATTGCGTGCCTGCCGGCGGGCCGTTCCCAGTCGAACCTGCCGGTCAACGGCGCTGGAATACCGAGGGGACAACAACTTGGTATGAGCTCCTCCCCGTTCGACGATATGGATTCGGTTATGCAGCAGAAGCATTTGCTGGCGCTGAACATCGAGCGCCAAAAAGAGATGGTGTCAGACGCGAACAAGCTGTTGAAGCTGGCCAGGGAATTGAATGACGAGGTTGGAACCGGCAAGGCGACTGAGTTTACGCCCGACCAGATGCGGAAGATTGCGGAGATTGAAAAGCTGGCGCGCAGTGTGCGGGAGAGGATGACGTCCGCGGTTGGACCGCAGCTGCCTTCGCCGGGCTTGAGTCTTCCAAGCGGGATGAACCTGAACACCCACTGATAAGGCGGGCCAAAGCGGCGGAGACATTGAGAACGGCCAGCGGGCGTGAGGGGACCGTGCAGTTGCGTTGCCGGATTGCTACAATCAGAGTGGGAGTGTCCGGATAGCCGTTCGGCGGGGGGTCGACCGGAATGGAAGTGGCAATTGCCAGCGCTCGCGGGTGGGGAACGCATGCCGCCCAGGGCGGAATGACCGCACAGCAGTTGGTGGAAATCTACCGGTTGATGTTTCTCTCCCGCGCGGTAGATGACCGCGAAATTCTACTCAAACGCCAGCAAAAAACCTTCTTCCAGGTATCTGGGGCCGGTCATGAGGCGCTGCAAGTGGGCGCAGGGCTGGCGCTTCGCGCCGGCTACGACTGGTTTTTCCCCTATTATCGCGATCGCGCGCTGTGCTTGGCACTGGGCGTAACCCCCTTCGACATGCTGCTGCAGGCCGTGGGTGCCGGCAACGATCCAGCCAGCGGCGGCCGGCAGATGCCGACGCACTGGAGCAGCCGCGCGCTGCATATTGTGAGCACGTCGTCGTCGACCGCGACGCAACTGCTGCACGCAGTGGGCTGCGCTGAAGCCGGCCGGGCCTTCAGCCGCAATCCCGAATGGGCTGCCAAAGCCGAGGGCGACTATCGCGCCTTCCATGATGTGGAGTTTCACGGCGACGAGGTGGTGTTGACCTCGATCGGCGAAGGATCGACTTCGCAGGGCGAGTTCTGGGAGGCGATGAACACGGCCTCCAATCAGAAGCTGCCGGTGATCTTCATGGTCGAAGACAACGGCTATGCCATCAGCGTGCCGGTTGAGGTGAACACCCCGGGTGGAAACATCTCGCGGCTGGTGGCGAACTTTCCCAATTTTCACTTTGCCGAGGTGGACGGCAACGATCCCGTAGCCAGCCTGCGCGCGTTTCAGCAGGCAGCCGAGCACTGCCGCGCGGGCCGCGGACCGGCGCTGGTGCACGGGCACTGCGTGCGGCTTTACTCGCACTCTCAGTCTGACGACGACAAGGCGTATCGCTCGGCGGCGGAGCGCGAAGCCGATCTTCTTTGCGATCCCATCGTGCGCATGCGCGCGCGGCTGGTGAGTGAAGGAGCGCTGACGGCCGCTGAAGTGCAGGAACTGGAGCAGCGGCTGGAGCGCGAGGCTGCCGAGGCTGCCGATCGCGCGCTGGCGGCGCCGCTACCCGATCCGGCGAACGTGATGCGGCATGTCTACTCTGAAGATCTCGATCCCACGCGGGCTGCGTTTGCCACGGAACAGCCGCAACCGGCAGCCAAGCCGAACGGGAGCGCAGCCGGGAGCGGACAAAAGGGCGCGCGCACCATGGCCGATCTGATCAATGTATGTCTGCGCGACGAGATGCGGCGCGATCCGCGCATCCTGATCTACGGCGAAGACGTGGCCGACGCCAGCCGCGCCGAGGCTTTGGCCGAAGTGAAGGGCAAAGGCGGCGTATTCAAGCTGACGGTGGGGCTGCAGGCGGAATTTGGCGCAGCGCGCGTTTTCAATTCGCCGCTGGCCGAAGCCAATATTGTGGGGCGCGCGGTTGGCTATGCGCTGCGCGGCATGAAGCCGGTGGTCGAGATTCAGTTCTTCGATTACATCTGGCCCGCCATGCACCAGATCCGCAATGAGCTGGCGCTGATGCGCTGGCGCTCCAACGGAGTATGGGAGGCGCCGGCG
>JASHYS010000093.1 GCA_030042915.1 Acidobacteriaceae bacterium | reverse complement strand
TCGATCTGCTGGTGCGGCGTAGGCTTGTAGCTCGTGCCCATATTCAAGATGTGTTGGGGCCCGCCGCGCTCGGGGAACGATCCCGCGTATTCAATCCACGCATCGCAGGGATTGGTGAGCTGGCGGTCGAAGTAAACCGTGCCCTGCCCGGTCGCGTTGCGCCCGCCGGGCTGCGTGGGCCAGGCCACCGCAAACATTCCCGCCGCGGTCCAGTTCTTGTTCAGGCCGCGCGACCATGGGATTTGGATCGTGGGATCGTATCCGTGGCTGGAGATTTTGCTCGACCCGGTGGGAAAGCTCAGCGACGGAATCACCGATACATCAAATCCCTTTGCCGGGCCGAAGTGCTGTTTGTAGCCGAGCACTACATCGCTCGAGCCGCTGGAGAAACCTGAGGCCGTATCGTTGCTCGAGAAGTAATCGGGCATGGCAAAGCGCACTTCGCCGCCCGCCGGAACTCCCCATCGCATCCATGTCTCGGGCAGGTCAGCACCCCACTTGTTGCCGGCCTCGGTTTCGGCGAATCCATTCTCAAATTGCAGGCTCCCGCAGGGAACTGCGGTGCTGGCCTCGGTGATCTGCGGCCGGTCGGTGGAGATGGTGCTCGCGGCGTCGGATCCGCAGGGCTTGGGCTGCGACTGAGCCGCAAGAGCCAGCGGAACGAGCGCAAGCACCATCCACCACATCCGAGCCATGCCGACGATACTAACCGACGGGCTCGACTGGCTGATGAATGAGCACGCGGCCTCTAGACTTGCGCAGCGGCGGCCGTCACATTCCTTCGCGCGCAGGTTGCGCTAGGCTGCTTGCGACTTTGCAGCGGAGATTTCTGATGCGCTCCGATCTTTTGTTGAAACTGGCGGCCGTGGCTCTGTGTGCACCCGCGCTGGCCTTTGCCGCCAAAGCCAAGCCATGCGTCACCGCCGAGCAAGCTGCGCAAATGCTCAACAAGGACGTTTGCATTGCGGCGCATATCTACGACGTGGTCGAGCTTCCTGACGGCACGCGCTTCCTCGACGTGTGCTCGCCCCAAACGCCCGACGACAAGTGCCGCTTCACCATCGTCAGCCTTGCCGAAGACCGCGACGATGTGGGCGAGCTCGCAAAGTTTCGCGACATGAACGTGCAGGTGCGCGGCATCGTGCAGCCCATGCATGGCCGCAGCGGCATGATTCTGAGCCACGCTCGGCAGTTCTACGGAGGGCCGCCGAAGTTCCGGCCCAATCCGCTGCTCGCTCGTGGCTTCAGCGCGGATCAGGAACGGCCGCCGGTCAACGATCCCAACCTGAGGGCGCATGGCGGTCATCGAGCTTTCATGAACACGCGCGACGAGGAGACGCTTCCGGCGAAATAGAAGCTAGGGTGGGGGAGGGACTCAGAGGGAACCTCCCGGGTCCTCCCAATGCAGGATTACAAAAAACAGCAATGTGAGCCCAAGCGCCACCAGGGCGATCAACGCCAGCCGCAGCAGACCGCGGCCCGTCATTTTCGGGGTCACCATTTCGAACGATGGCGCCGTTGCCTCCGCTCCCGCGCCCACTTCCGGTGCCTCTGCGCTTGACCCTTCCGGCTTCACCAGCACATCAGGCGTCGCCGGCCCCTTCACCACATACCGGTAGCCACCGGGCGGACGGCTCAATGCTGAAAACCAACCCGTCGATCGCAGAACGGTAAAGAACCCCGCCTGCGCCACGTTCGTTTCCCGCCGATTCCATCGAGGGCTCATTGCACCCTCCCGATCCGCGGCTCGCCCGGCTGCATTTTCCCGCGTTCTTATCCGGCCCGAACCCCGGACGCCCCCTCAGAATAACCCCTTTCAAATCTTCCCGCGCAGAACTCCCAGTCCGAGATCGGGCGCCGTCGCAGCTCCGCACGTGTCAAGTCCCATCCTTCGACTCACAACGGCCCGCCCCGGCCCTAAACTGCTGATTTCTCGCCTCTTGCTCTCTCGCTTTTTTCCTCCCTGTTATTTGCAGATTATTTCCATCAATTGGCTAGACTCGAACGTAGCAAGCACGGAGGGAGCAGCGGTCTTCAGGCCGCTGAATACTGACGTGTGACAACGCGCGGCTTTAGCCGCGGGCCGTCGAGGGCGCTCAAATCGCTCTCCGCGGGCCGCGCCACGAGCCCCAAAGAACGAATTTGGGGCAAAACAAAGGCGAATCTGCCCTCGGAAAAAATTTTTCATGTACCCCCTTGGGGCATAGTTTGGAGGTAACGCATTTAGAATCAATAAATCGGTCTCGGATTGGCCCTTGAATTGCGCCGTTTTTGGCCTCAAATCGAGCTGTTTTGGGGCCCAATTTACCCCAGAATTTACCCCAAAATCGGGCGAGACGAGCGCCCCACCAGCCGGCCACAGGAAATCTGTCTCCAGGCACCGCCAGCGCCAGGTTTGCGGCGTTACGGCAGCGTGTCGCCGGCGAACGGCGGGGCGAAGCGGGCGCCGAACCACAGAATCGCTCCGGCAAAAAAGAGCGAGACCAGCGTGACGCCCAGGCCGACGCTTAAGTTGGAGCGATCGCTGATGGCGCCGATGATCTGCGGGGAAAATGTGTCGCCGAAGGCGTGAATGCAGAAAAGGTTGAGCGAGATGGCCGTGGCACGCACCGCGCCGTTGACGGAATTGACGATGGCCGTGTTGAGCGGGCCGGTATTCACGAAGATGAAGAACTCGGCCAGAACCAGCGCTGGGATGGCGAACGTGCGCGGCCCAAAGAAGACCAGGATGCCAAAGGGAATGGTGAGCACCACGCTCCAGAACGAGAGCAAGTAAAGCGCGCGATGATTGGTGCGCTGCCAGCGGTGGGCGATCCAGCCGCCGGCGATGGTGCCGCCGATGCCGTCGATGATGGTGATTCCTCCGACCACCAGGCCGGCGTTGGCCACGGAGAGCCCGTTGGCGCGGTGCAGGAACGTGGGCACCCACGCGGAGATGCCGCCCAGCGCGAAGGTGATCTCGGCCATGCCGAAGGTCGCGGTCAGAAAGGCGGCGTTCTTCAAAAGGCTCACGCGCTGCCTGGCGAAAGCGGCGAGCGCAGCCACCGAATCGATGCGCATCTGTTCGACCTGCTCGCGGTCGGTGGCGCCGCGCTCGGGCTCGCGTCCCCATACGCCGTAGAGCGCTGCCACCAAGAGGCCGGGAATGGCGCAGATGAGAAATGGACCGTGCCAGCCCCAGAGGCTGCCTAATTCGCCGCCTGCCAGGTAGCCCAGCGCCGCGCCCACCGGAATGGCCAGATAAAAAATAGAGAGAATGCGGTTGCGTTCCTGCTCCGGATAAAAGTCAGAGAGCACGGCGGGGCCGAAGATGCCGAACGTGGCCTCGCCCACGCCCACCAGTGCGCGCTGCACGTAAAGGCCCCAGTAGGTGTGAACAAACGCCGAGCCCAGCGTGGCCACGCTCCATAGGACTGCCCCGGTAATGATGAGCGGCTTGCGACGGAACCAATCGCCCAGCCATCCGCTGGCCGGCGCGGCAAACATGTAAAAGAAGAAGAGCGCCGTGGTGAGCGCGCCCATGCGCTCGTCGCTGGCATGGAAATCGCGCTGGATGAGAGGCTGCGCGCCGGGCAGGATGTAGCGATCGATGTAGTTGAGCAGATTGAGCGCCAGCAGCAGCAGCACCGTGCCCATGGCTGGGCTCATGCGGGGGCGCGAAGATCGAAGTGATGTGGACAAGCGGAGCCGGTTCAGTCGAGATTTCGAGGGAAATCAAGGAATATCACAGAAGGCAGGGAAGGCGCGCACCGGTTTGTTGCGCTCAGGATGACACTCCGAAATCAGAGCGTCTATGCCGTCGGCCGCGGCCAGCGCGCTTCCACGATCGTGGTGAGTCCGCCGCGCGGGCGGAATTCGCCTTTGACCACCGCCCACACGGGATGGCACGCCTTCACCACGTCATCGAGAACCTGGTTGACGATGTTTTCCTGAAAGATGCCCAGGTTGCGGTAACAGAATAGATACTCTTTGAGCGATTTCAGCTCGAGGCAGCGTTCGCGCGGCATGTAGCGGATGGTGAGCGTGCCGAAATCGGGCAGGCCGGTTTTGGGGCAAACCGACGTGAGCTCCGGGTCGTCAATCTGGATCTCGTAGCCGGGAAACTGGTTCTCCCAGGTCTCGATGGGCGGAAATTTGAAGTCGAGACCGGCCTTGGCGTGCTCCTCAGTGTAGCGGCGCGTGGTGGTTGCCATGTGGATATTCTACGTCCGAAGCCGGTAGGCTTCCGAGACAACAACCCGGCGCCGGCGCGTGTCAGGCGGTCCACTCCTTCAGAAGCTTCTTCTTCAGTTCCGGTTCCAGGCCGGCGTTGAATTTGCGGGCCATGCCGGGAATCAGGAAGAGGTCGATCATGATCCAGAGCAAAAGTGCGAGCAGGATTGCGGAGCCGGCGATCTCGGCCGGCACGTTCTCCGGCTGGGTGGTGCCTTCGTGAATCATGATCGAGGCCACAAAGTTCATCACCAGCATCAGAATCGCTGTCCACTTCCGTCCCAGATAAAAACGGTGCACTCCAAAACCGCCAAGAAAGATAGCAATCAAATAAGCCTTCCAGAGTTTGCGTTCGCTGCTGCTCACCGCGTCGCTCAGCATCCGCTGTTGTTGCCAGGTGAGTTCCTGCTCCGCCAATTGTTCAGGCATACGCTTCTCCTTTCACACGCAGGCCGGCGGGAAAAGACGTCCCGCAGGGACCTGAAATTAAGGCATTGGAATTTGCAGCCATTGTACTGCCGATTTTGCGCGGCGCAAGGTGGGTTTGCCGGCGCGCGCGAGAAAACTCGATGAGCGCGGAACGCGGGCAGGCGTTGTTCCCGCGCCGGACCCTGTTTCTGGTTTGGTGCCGGGGATTTTTGGAACCGTAAGACCGATTTTGAGTCTTATATACTGGCTCAGGAATCGTGC
>JASHYS010000092.1 GCA_030042915.1 Acidobacteriaceae bacterium | reverse complement strand
TTCAGCGCAGGACCGCCGTCGCCAGGACGGTTCAACCCTCCCGCCTGAGAGAATCCATTCAGCCAAAACGAGAGTCCAAGAATGGCAATTAATTTAGCCGCAGAATTCATTCACAGTCACTCTAGCACCAAGCTACCCGAGCCCTTCGCGTTAAACTCCATTTGTCATGTTCGCAAAATCGAAACCTGCTTTCTCATCCGCCGCCGCTCCCTACTTTCGCCCCGAGGCGCTGACCTTCCTGCGTAACCTCGCCCGGCACAACGATCGCGACTGGTTTCAGCCGCGCAAGGCGCAGTTCGAGGCGGAGCTGCGCGAGCCGATGCTGGCCATCGTGCGCAAGATTACCGACGCCATGGCGGACTTTGCGCCCAACCACGTGCGCCCAGCCGAGAAATCAATCTTCCGCATCTATCGTGACACGAGATTCAGCAGCGACAAGCGGCCCTACAAGACGCGCGTAGCCGCGTGGTGGACGCACACCGGTCTTGATAAAACTTCGGGCGCGGGGTACTACTTTCACGTGAGCGCAACGGAAGTGGTGATCGCTGCCGGCTCTTACATGCCGGAGAAGGAGCAGTTGGCTGCGATTCGCCACTGGCTGCTCGATCACCATGCAGAATTTCGCAAGCTGCTCAAGCGGCCCGCGGTGCGAGAGCTTTTCGATGAGTTTGAAGGCAACGCTCTCACGCGCCCACCGAAAGGGTTTCCGTGCGAGCATCCGGGGATGGATCTGATTCGTTGCCGGCAGTGGGGACTGGCTGCGGAGTTGCCGGCGAAAGCGGCGCTCAAGAAAGATTTTGCCGACGTGGTGATTCGCTACTTCAAAGTCGCGGCGCCGGTTGTGGACGCGCTGAATACACCGATTGCCGCCGCATTAAGACCGCGAAGGATGGTTCTTTTCGGACTGAAATAGCGAGGCGCAGATTCGGCTTTGCGGTGGCGCCAAAGTGCGAAAAAGCAGCCAAAAATGAGGGTCCAAGAGGTCGCGACCCACAAAAACCGGCAAAAATCGGTGATTTTGGCAAAAAATCCCAAGAAAACTGTGGAAATCGGGTGTTTCTCCATTGACTTTGCCCGGCCCAAAGCCGCATTGTAACCATCGGCAGGGTTCTTCGTAGCCGCATGAATACAGGGTTTTCTTGATACCAGTCGGGACGGCAACCCTCGCCATGCGGTAAGCATTTTGCGGCGGAAGCCCCGACCCCATTGGCAGCCCGGAGGGCTTGCCCAGAAGGAGAACAATCGATGGCAACTGGTATGACGAAGACGGCCCTGACACGGCACATGGCCGAGAAGCTCGAACTCACCAACAAGCAAGCCGCGGCCTTCCTGGACCAGCTGGCGGAAACCGCGATTAAGGAAACGAAGAAAAACGGCGTCTTTGTACTTCCTGGCATTGGCCGCCTGGTGAAGGCGGAACGTAAAGCCCGCATGGGCCGGAATCCGCAGACCGGCGAAGCCATCAAGATCAAGGCGAAGACCGTGGTCAAGTTCCGCGTGGCCAAAGCTGCCAAGGACATGATTGCCCCCCCCAAGAAGTAGTTCCCCAGAACTGCTCGGGAAAAAAGGGAAAGGCTGCGAAGCTTTTCCCTTTTTTCTTTTGGCTGGCAGGCGAGAATCGTATTTCTGCAACCGGTGACGCCGGCGGCTCATCGCATAAGTGATGACAACCGCTGCTGCAGTTCCTGAACAATTTGCGCTTTCACCGGCACGCAACTCATCGGTTCGTTTCCTTTTGCGCCTGGAGGGACTGGCAGTCGCGGCCGTCTCGGCTGTGCTGTATGCGCGCGTTGGTGCGAGCTGGTGGCTCTTTGCGATCTTATGGCTTGCGCCTGACCTCTCGATGCTGGGTTATGCGACGGGCCGGCCGTGCTGGGGTGCGCGTATCTATAACGCCTTTCACACCTATGTCACTCCGGGCGTGCTGGCGCTTGCCGGGCTGCTGTTGCAGGCGCATTTTGCGCTGGCCATTGCGCTCATCTGGATCAACCACATCGGAATCGACCGCCTGCTGGGCTTCGGGCTGAAGTATGCCGAAGGATTCGGATTCACGCACCTCGGGCGCACCGGCAAGTGAAAGGCCTAAAGTATTTTCAGCGGATTGATTTGATCACAGCGCGTTTGCCTTGATTTGATTGCGTGGCATGCACGCGCGCACGATGAGCGAAATCCCGAAAGTGATCAGCACGGCTTTGATCATGAGCAGGTTGTTGTATCTCCACGACAAGACCGCCAGCGTGAAAAATATCCCAATTGCATTCAGCTCGGTGCCCAAGGCAACGAGCCAACGCGGCTTTGCCGCGGCGGGCGGCAGATGGGTGCGCAACCGCGGCACGAGGCGCGGCACGGCGCGGAGATACTCCCGGTAAGGCTCGCCGAGCTGAGCCGAAAGAAATGCTTCTTCGCCCAGAATCAGGCGCAGATAAAAGATGGTCACCAGCACCATCACGAACAGCGCGCCGCTGGGCGGCATAAGTAACGAAATCGCAGCCATCATGCACCACCCGCCGAGATAGAGCGGGTTGCGCACGTAGCGGTAAGGCCCCGCGGCCATCACTCCGCCGCCCTGCATCTCCCCGTCGTGTACGATGCCGTATCCAAGGTAGGCAACGCCCCACACGCGCAGGATCGCGCCTAGCGCAGCGGCCAGGATGCCCGCCACAATCACCACCGGCGTGGCCACGGTAAAGCTGGCGATGCCCAGGCGGCTGATTTCGAGCGCCAGCCATTCAAGTGTTGAAGTTCGGCTCAGGCCGAGCGGCTCGATCCACGGCGCCCAGAAACCCAGAAACACGATGACGATCTGAATCCACATCCGCAGACGAAACTCGATCGCGCTGGCTCGCATGCGCTTTTCTCCGTGGCCGGAGAGTACGACCCGGCTGATTCAAGGATACGAAGCCGGGCATCGGTGAGCCTCGCGTCATACCTCGTCGTGGCAAATCGTTCGGAATCGGGAGTAGAATTCTCTTGATTTCACGACATCGACTCACGCTGCGACGGCGAGGAACCGGAATGAAGAAGGTTTTTCTGGCCATGGCTCTTTCGATCGCGGGAATTTCGCTGGGCGGCCATGGTCAAGGGCAGGCAGCGCCCAGCCTGAATGATCAGCTGATCGCGGCGGCGACGAACGGCGACGCGACGGCCGTGGCAGGGCTGCTGGGGCAGGGCGCGAACATCGAAGCTCGTGACAATCTGGGTTGGACACCGCTGATCTGGGCGGCCTACCAAGGCCGCACCGACGTGGTCACGCTGCTGCTCGCAAAGGGCGCGAATATCGAAGCCAAGGGAAACAAGGGCCAGACCGCTCTGCATGAAGCGGGCTACATGGGTCACAACGATGTACTGATTCTGCTGCTGGCCAAGGGCGCCAAAATCAGCGAAGGGGACAAGAGGGACTGGCCGGCGCTGGCCGAAGCTGCACGCCAGGACAATCTCGACGCGGTTGAATTGCTGCTGGAGAAAGGCGTGAGCGTTGAGGCACGCGACGATGACGGAAGCACCGCGCTCATCAGCGCCGCAGAAGCCGGAAAAGCCGACGTGGTGAAGTTCCTCCTAAGCAAAGGCGCGAACATCGAAGCCAAGGACCGCGACGGTGCAACCGCCCTCATCAACGCAGCCTATGAGGGCAACGCCGATGTGGTGCAGGAGCTGCTGGATGCCGGCGCCAACATTGAAGCCAAGGCAAACGGTTATCCCAACGAAGGAGCAACTGCGCTGGCTGAGGCTGCGGGCCGGGACAAGATTGCAGCCATGCAAGTGCTCCTCGGCAAGGGCGCAGACATTGAGACGAGGGACAAGCAGGGCTGGACGCCGCTGATCTGGGCTGCCGACATGGGCCGCCTGGAAGCAGCTACTTTGCTGCTGGAGCGAGGAGCCAAAATCCAGGCTACAGGCAAAGACGGCAATACAGCGCTGCATTGGGCCCAGGTGGAAGGACACCCCGACGTGGCGAAGCTGCTTGAGGAGCACGGAGCGAAGTGAGCGTGCCGGCTACTTCAATTGCTCAACCTTGGCGCCATCAGGGATGGACACCTCGAACTCGCTGTCAGGAAGATTGACGTTCTCTTGCACTCTTTCCACGGTGAGCACAAGTTGAATCCCTTCCTGCGGCCGCTTGATGATTACCCGCGACGGGTACTTGCCGGCTTCAAAAGCGGTGTAATTGCTATAAGAAACCTGCGTCTCGAGATTGCCACTGCTGTCGTAGACGTCCTGCTCATAGGGCTGCATGTCGTCGCGATGAAACGTGATCACGCGGACAGGCAGATTCTCAACTTGCGTTTTGCGACGCATGACGCTCAGCTTATATTCCGGCTCAATGTACAGATGTTTCTTTGCCGCATCCTCGACGGTCTCCGTCTCGCCTGACACCATGTATTCGTTGTCGGGATCGAGGCCGCGCACGTCAATGGCATCGAGGAAGAAACCCGGACGTAGATTTTCCCACTGGTTCGCCGACTTTTGCTGGACCGTGTTGAAGCCTTCAATGACCAGGTTCTTTGACGGAATCGCCAATTTGAAGTTGCTGCCATCGCTGGCCATGTCGAAGATCTTGACGCCGAAGTAGGTACCCAGGACGCGCAGCATGTTTGGCTTGCGCATCACGATGAACCCGGTGCACGATGGATAATCCCTGGCCAGACCCTCGGCAGTCTTGAGCTCGGTTGCCTGAATTTCGACCTTGGCAGTGAGGTTGTTCAAGGCGTCCCAACGATCGTTCACCTGCTTCACCAGCGCTTCGGGCGTGACGGTTTCAACTTCGGCCGGCGCCTTGGGCACAGGGAGATGGCGCGTGGTGGGGAATAGCGAACAACCCGCAAGGAACAGGGGAAGGAAAGAGGCCGCTGCGCACGCAGTTCGATGGAAAGTTCTCATCGCCCACCCGCCTTCTTTTGCGCAGCCCGGTAGCCGGCGACATTGCGGTTGTGCTCGTCGAGAGTGCTCGCAAACAGCGAGTGGCCCTGGGCGTCGGTTCCCGCAGCGACAAAATAGAGGTAGCTCGTTTTCGGAGGATCCATGGCCGCGCGCAGCGAGGGGATGCCAGGGTTAGCCACCGGACCGGGCGGCAATCCCGCATGCAAATAGGTATTGTAGGCCGTATCAGCAGTCAGGTCGCTCTGATGGATCACACCGCGCCATTTCCCTTCGAGCTCGAGCCCGTAAATGACCGTCGGATCGGCTTTAAGCGGCATTTTCTTGGCCAGCCGATTCTCATAAACGCTGGCCACGAGGGGACGATCCGCATCGACTGCCGTCTCACGCTCCACCAGCGACGCGATGGTGACAGTGTCGTGAATGTTGCCCTTCAGTCCTAATTGCGCGGCTACGGTGCGGAAGCGCTGCACCATGGCATCGGCGACCTGTGCTGTGGTGGCTTTGGGCGAGAACCGATAAGTATCGGGGAAAAGGTAGCCCTCCAGGCTGGTTGCCTGGGGGTCGATATCGGCAACCAGGCTGGACTGGCTGGCTGCGGTAGCCAGGAATTCCTGGTGCGTGCCCAAGCCCGCCCGCTCGACTCGCGCGGCGATATCGAAGATATTTGCGCCTTCGGGCACGGTAATCGTCACGGTGACTACGTCGCCACTTGCAATTCGCTCGTATACTTCGGTGGCCGGCGCCGGATGGTCGAAGCGATAAACGCCCGCTTGAAGCGTTCCATGCTCAAACCAGCGCAGCACATCGAAGGCATAGCGGGTGCGCACGACGCCGGCCGATTCCAATTGACGCCCGATTCGCACGGTTGACCAGCCGGGTGCGACCGTGACAAAAGTCTCGGTTGAGGGCCCGAATGGCGAGTACACCGTCCAAGCCACAGCGCCCCCGGCAAGGGCCGCCAAGATGAAGAGCAGCACCAGCAAAACGCCTGCGCCAAGACCCTTTTTCCTGCGGATTTTCCGGCTGGGCCTCGCCATACTGCTTTTCCAGACCCTTCAACGAAAATAAAGACTTGGAGAACCCGGGTTAGGATTCCCTTTCTATTGATTGTACCGGGCAGAAAGCAGCCGGGCGCGGAAGGCGGGAGGAGCCGTAACCTAAATGGGAGGAATAGCATAGTGCAAAGCGGGACGCGAACGCGCTATCTCGGGCTGGATGTGGGCAATCGCCGCATCGGCGTGGCCGTGTCGGACGAGCTGGGGCTCACAGCACAGCCGGTGATGACGCTGGAACGGAAGCGCTCGCGAAGGGAGGATCTGCGCTCGCTGGCGCGGCTTTGCCGCGGGTTCGGCGTGGCGGGAATTGTGGTGGGCCACCCTTTGCACTTATCCGGCGAAGCGGGAAAGCAGGCCGCCAAGACGCAAGCCTTCGCGGCGGAGTTAGGCGAGCTGACCGGATTGCCGATTCACCTGCAGGACGAGCGGCTGACCACGCGCGAGGCGCACCGGATTCTGTACGAAGCCGGCCGGGCGCGGCAAACGCACCGCAAAGTGGTGGACCAGGTGGCTGCGGCGCTGGTTTTGCAGTCGTTTCTGGAAGGCAGGGACCAAGCCACGCCAGCGCGCACAAATCGCGCGCCGGGGACCCCGGCAGGGACCAAGCCACGCCAGCGCGCACAAGTCGCGCGCCGGGGACCCCGGCAGGGACCAAGGGAACAAGAAGGCCAGACCTGATGTCCGCGCTTTCTCCTAAAGCTTCCAGGCTGAACTGCTGCCGCGGGCGGGGACACTGAAGTCAGGAGCCCGAAGCCAGAGGCTAGAAGCTGGGACGCTGCCTTATAATGAGGGGTCAAGCGCGTTTACCTTTTGCGGCAGGAGCAGTCCGCTTCCCGCTACCGGATCACGGATGCCCGAGCACATCAAAAAAAAGCTTCTGGATGAGATCAAGCAGCTTGAATATGAGCTTGCCCACGAGCTTCCCGCTGAGATCAAGAAGGCAAGGGCCCTGGGAGATCTGTCGGAGAATGCCGAGTATCACATGGCCAAGCAGCGGCAGGAGTTTGTGAATGCGCGGCTGGGCCAGCTGAAGAAGCGCATGGGTGAGCTTTCGCTTGTCAACTTGTCGAACAT
>JASHYS010000091.1 GCA_030042915.1 Acidobacteriaceae bacterium | reverse complement strand
GCGGCGTCGCCCTCGTGGACTCCCATCGCCTTCACCACGCTGCTCACGTGGTGCCCGCGCCGCATCGTCATCTTCCCGCTCCGGCAAAGTTCCAGAATGCGTCCATCGTCCTCGCGCAAAATCTCGATGAGTCCCTCGATCTTGCTTTCCACACCCGTCATCTCAATGATGAGCGCTTCTGAAGTGAGATCGACAATACGCGCGCGAAAGACATCGACCAGGTCGAAGATCTGCCCCCGCTTCTGCGGCGTGGCTGCCACCTTGATGAGCGCCAGTTCGCGCGTCACAGAGGGCGCCTGGGCCAGATCGTCTACATCGACCACGTTTTCCAGTTTAAACAGGCTGGCGCGGATGCGGTGTCCTGCCTCCGCCGATGCCTCGCACACCAGGGTCAGCCGCGACAAACCCGCCCGCTCGCTCCGCCCAACGGTTAACGAGTGGATGTTGATATTCAAACGCCGAAATAACGACGCTACACGCGTCAGCACGCCCGGCAAGTCCTCAACGTATGCAACAAATGTATGCAGCATAACTACAGCTCCTAGCTCCTAGCTTCTAGCTCTTAGCCATTAGCTTGTCCTTCTCGCTTCCTACACCTTCAACTTCTGCAGCCTCGTAATTCCAGTGCGCATTGAAGACGGTTCTTCCTCAAGCCAGACTAAGAGCTAAAGGCTAATAGCTAACGGCTGTCTTTCTCACTCGTCTTCCGCCCGCTCTTCCAGCGGATCGCCTTCCGGCCTGCGGATCATCTCGTGCAGGGCACTGCCTGCGGGAATCATCGGGTACACTGAATCTTCCTTCTCCACCAGGAAGTTCAGCAGGAATGGTCCGTCTGCCGCGCGCGCGGCTTTCACCGCGCTTTCCACCTCGCCGCGCGTTCTCACTGCCCGTCCTGAAATCCCGTGCGCATCGGCCAGCTTCACAAAATCCGGGCTCACCAGCGGCGTCGCCTCGTAGTTGCTCTCATAAAAGAACTCCTGCCACTGCCGCACCATACCCAGGTAGCCGTTGTTAATCACGGCAATGTTGATCTTGAGCTTTTCCTGCACAATGGTGGCAAGTTCCGCCGCCGTCATCTGGAATCCGCCGTCGCCGGCCACCACCCACACTTCTTTCTGCGGGCACGCGACCTTGGCGCCGATCGCCGCCGGCAGCGCGTACCCCATCGTCCCCAGCCCGCCGCTGGTAATGAGCGTGCGCGGCTTTTCGTGGCGATAGTATTGCGCTTCCCACATCTGGTGCTGGCCCACGTCGGTCACAATAATCGCGTCGCCGCCCGTCATCCGCCACAGGTCATGCATCACGTGCGCCGCATAGAGATGCCCCGAATCGGGTAGATTCTTGATGTCGCGCACCGCCACCGCACCCTTGCTCGCTTCAATTGTCTTGATCCATGCCGAACCGTCGCGCCCTGATATGCGCGGTAACAGCATCTCCAGCACCTCGCGCAGATCCCCCACCAGGGCCACATCGACCTTGACGTTCTTGTTTACTTCGGCCGGATCTACCTCGATATGAATCTTCCTGGCCTTGGTCGCGTATGAACTCAGCTTGCCCGTCACGCGATCGTCGAAGCGCATGCCGCACGCGATCAGCAGGTCGGCCTCCTGAATCGCGTGATTCACCCAAGCTTCGCCGTGCATGCCCATCATGCCCAGGTTGAGCGGATGCGACGCGGGAAATCCGCCAAGTCCCAATAGTGTCAGAGCAACCGGAACCTGCGCGCGCTCGGCCAGCGTGCGCACCTGCTCCATCCCACCCGATTCCATCACGCCGTGCCCCGCCAGAATCACCGGCCGTTTCGAATTGCGTATCAGTTCGGCGGCTTGCGTCAAGCCGCGTTCCGTCAAATGCAGCATGGGATGAGGCCGATAGGGCCGGGGTTTAGCGGCTTCAAAGTCGAAGATCGCCGTAGCCTGCTGCGCATCCTTCGTAATGTCGACCAGCACCGGGCCAGGCCGGCCGGATCGCGCAATCTGAAACGCATGCCGCAGCGCCTGCGCCAGATCTTCCGCTTTATTCACAAGAAAATTGTGCTTCGTCACCGGCAGTGTGATGCCGGTAATGTCAATCTCCTGGAATGCGTCCGTGCCTAACACTTTGCTCGACACGTTGCCCGTAATGCACACAATGGGAATCGAATCCAGCATCGCCGTGGCAATGCCCGTGACCAGGTTCGTCGCGCCGGGACCGCTGGTGGCAACCGCCACCCCCACGCCGCCGGTGGCGCGCGCGTAGCCGTCAGCCATATGCGCAGCCCCCTGCTCGTGCCGCACCAGCACATGCCGGATGGGAAACTTGCGCAGCGCATCGTACGCCGGCAGAATGGCGCCGCCCGGATAGCCAAACACCGTGGTCACGCCCTCGCCGGCGAGCGTGGCCCACAGAATCTCTGATCCCGTCAGCGGCGTCGGCGCGGTCAGATGCGCGTTGGCTCGCGATTCCTTTGCCTTTGATGCGTTTGTCTTGGTCCCCATCTGCTGCTCCTCAAAATCAGCTTCTAGCTACTAGCTCCTGGCGTCCTGTTCCCAAGGGCCTTAACGAAATCGCGGATGTCATTCTGAGCGCACGGGCCCCCAAACGTCCTTCAGTTTGGGGGTGGTAAGCGAAGAATCTGCGTTTGCTTTTTCGCCTCTTGGACCCCATACGAACTTCCCGCCACCACACTGGCTTCTAATCGCTTACTCCGTCGCCGCCGTTCTCTTTCCTGCGTTTGTTGCCTCTCCTACAACCTGCATGACAATCTCCAGCGCGCATCGTGTATGACCCGGATCCAAGTTGATAGCTGACAGCTAAAGAGCTGCTATCACGTCGTCGCCCCTTCCGATGCCGAATTCACCCGATCCACGTATTTGCGGAACACGCCCTTGGGCCAGCGCAGCGCCGGCGGCTTGAAGTTCTTGAGCCGCGCCGCCATCTCCGCCTCGCTGATCTCCACGTTGAGCGTGCGCTTGGGAATATCGAAGGCGATCATGTCGCCCTCGCGCACCGCCGCGATCGGCCCGCCCACGAATGCTTCCGGAGCCACGTGGCCTGCCGTAAATCCACGTGTCGCGCCGCTGAAGCGCCCGTCAGTCAGCAGCGCCACCTGCGCGCTCAGCTCCGCGTTCGACGAGATCGCCGCCGTCACCTGCAGCATCTCGCGCATGCCCGGCCCGCCCTTGGGGCCTTCGTAACGAATCACCACCACGTCGCCCGGCTTGATGCCACCGGCCTGCACCACCTTGAAGCAATCTTCCTCGCAGTCGAACACGCGCGCCGGTCCGCGGTGCTCGTATTTGCCGGCCGCGGCGATCTTCATCACGCAGCCTTCCGGCGCAAGATTGCCTTTCAAAATCACCAGGCCGCCGTTCGGTTTAATGGGCTTTTCGAAGCTGTGAATGACATCCTGCCCCGGTGTCTC
>JASHYS010000090.1 GCA_030042915.1 Acidobacteriaceae bacterium | reverse complement strand
CATTCATTTCAAGACCATCGTGCCCGACAAGGGAGTGGACGTGGGACTGGCCGCGCCCAAGGCGCCGGGCCATCGCGTGCGCGAAGTGTTTATGGAAGGCGGCGGCGTGCCGGGACTGATCGCCGTGCATCAGAATCCCAGCGGCAAGGCGCATGCGCTGGTGCTCAGCTATCTGAAAGGCATCGGCTGCACGCGGGCCGGCGCGCTGGAGACGACGTTCAAGGAAGAGACCGAGACCGATCTCTTCGGCGAGCAGGCTGTACTATGCGGCGGCGTGAGCGCACTCATCAAGGCCGGGTACGAGACGCTTGTTGAAGCGGGCTACCAGCCGGAGAGTGCGTACTTCGAGTGCCTGCACGAACTCAAGCTCATTGTCGACCTGATCTATCGGGGCGGGCTGGCCTACATGCGCTATTCCATCAGCGACACCGCCGAATATGGCGACTACGTGAGCGGGCCGCGCGTGATCGGGCCGGAGAGCAAGAAGGCGATGAAGCAGCTTCTGGCCGAAATTCAGGATGGATCGTTTGCCAAGAGATTTCTTGCCGATCAGAGCTCGGGCAAAAAGGAGTTTCTGGCCTTCCGCGAGGCCGAGGCCAAACATCCGGTTGAAATTGTCGGCAAGAAGCTGCGCGCGCAGATGCCGTTCCTCGATCCGGTGACGGTGGAAGAAGTGGCGAAGACGCGGTAAAGCAGCTTTTAGCTGTCAGCTATTAGCTCTTAGTGCGAGGCTTCGCAATCTGGGCCGCATTCCTTCAGGTAGATCGCGTATAGCGTTAAGATAATAAAACAGTTATTCTTGTTGCATGAAACGTATACCTTGATGTATCATGTTTCATGAAACATATGGGCGCAATCCGAAATGCCGTCACCCTGCGCGTAAGAAAGCATCGCGAACAACTGCGTGCAGCGGGATTGCGGCCGGTTCAGATTTGGCTTCCAGACACGTCGTCGGAAGGCTTTCGGCGGAAGTGCGAGCAGGAGTCGCTGTTGTTGGCTGACGATCCCCTTGAAACCGACGTGCTCAACTGGATCGCTGAAGTTGCCGATACGGACGGCTGGGTATGAAGCGCGGCGACCTTGTTCCCGTTGTTCTCGCGGGAGCGTACGGCAAGCCTCGGCCCGCACTTGTGATTCAGTCGGATCTCTTCGCTCGGCTTCCCTCCGTTACCGTTTTGCCGGTTACCACCGAATTGCGACCCATCGAAACCTTCCGGATCGCGGTGAATCCCTCAGCCAGAAACGGGCTTCGGGTTGCATCGCAGATCATGGTGGACAAGGCACACACCATTCCTCGTAGCAAGGCAGGAGATGCTTTCGGGGCGCTTGAGCCGCGAACGTTGAAGGAAGTCGACCGCTCACTGGCCGTTTTCCTCGGCCTAGGCTGACCCAGACACGCCCGCCGGCTACTTGTTGTACCGGTCGAGCCAGTCTGCAATCTCCTTGATCACATCCAGTCGCTGTTCCCACAGCACAGGGAAATGTGGCGAGCCGGGGTAGGTGACCATGCGCACCGTCTTTTTGCGCGCGGCCAGGATCTGAAAGAACTCAGTGCCCTGGAATGTGGGAACGCGCTGATCGGCTTCTCCGTGCAAAATCAGCAAAGGAGTCGTGACCCGCGAGGCAAAATCGACCGCGGAAAATTTGCGGAATGCGTCCGGGTCCTCGTCGGTCCAGCGCGCGTCGTAATCGATTTGCGAAACGTCGCTGGTCCACAGGAATGGCGCCCAGTCGGTGATGCCTGCGCCTTCGATCGCGGCTTTGTAGCGGCCGGTCTGGGTCACGGTCCAGGAAGTCATAAAGCCGCCCGCGCTCCAGCCGAAGATGGCGAGACGAGTGGGATCGGCCCAGCCCTGTGCGATGGCAAAGTCGGTGGCACTGTCGACATCGGCGTAGGCGCGGTCGCCGAAGTGCTGATAGATCGATGCCAGGAAGGCGGCGCCGTAGCCCGTGGAACCGCGGTACTCCGGCTGGATCACCACATAGCCAAGCCCGGCGATGATGCGGGAGAGCGGATCGAAGGCCAACTCGTCATTGGCTTCGGGTCCGCCATGCGGAAGGACGAGAAAACGATATTTCTTGCCTTCCTCATAGCCGGCCGGGAAGGTGGCAATGCCCTCGAGCGCGATGCCCTCTTTGCTTTTCCACTGCACTACGCGCACGCCGCCCAGGTCGAAGTTTGCGAATTGAGCGTCGCCTTCGTGCGTGATACGTTCGAGGCCCGCGGAACCCGGCACGGCCACGTTGCGGCTATGCGTGGGGTCGGCGACAGTGATTGCCAATTGAGCGCCGGCGCCGGCGTATTGTGACGAGACCGGCAATCCCGCAATTACGCCATCCGGCCAGCTATACATCTGCTTCAGCGTTCCATTCTCAAATTCGTCGATCTCGTTGCGGACGCCCTTGTTGGTCAGCACCCAAACGTGCCCGCGTGCATCGGCCTTGAGCGCTACCGAGGTGCCATCCAGGTCGGGCGTGCGATCGCGTGCTGTGCCTCCGCTGGCTTCAACCGCAAATACGTGCTCGGGTGTGAGCACCTGAGAACTGGTGGAGAGGAAGAGAAGTTGATGCCCGTCGCCACTCCAGGCGATGCCGCTCACGGAGTTCGCCACGTCAGTCACGTGATGCGTGCCTTTGGCATCACACACATCGATGAATGAACCGACGTCATGATTTCCGATGCGCGGCAACTGCGAGAGCACGGCAAGCGCATCTCCCGCGGCGTTCCAGGCGATGGCGTCAGGGCCTCCGCCCACGCTGGCCGAACCCGACACATATTGAAGGTCAGAGCACCACCATTGCCCGCCAGTGCCGTCGGCGTTCACCACATAAATGCTGGACTGGTCGGGCTCCTGAACGTGGCGAACATCACCGAGAGGATCGGGCGACCGCGGATCGGCGACCATGGCGAAGCGCTTGCCGTCGGGCGAGGGAGATGCGGACTGGATGCCGCGCGGCAGAAGCACCACCGTCGATGGAACAGCGGGCGCTTTGTTGTCGTGAACCGGGAAGATGCCGAACTGCGTCAGTTGATTCGCCTTCCAGGAACCGTAGAGGCTTTGGCCGTCCAGTGTGAAACCCATGGGCGAGAAGCCGTCGGGCAGGTCGAGCTTGGCGGCGTGGCTTCCGTCCGCTGCAATAGTCCACCATTCGCGGTGTGTCGGCCCATGGTCCGCCCCGTACGTGACAAGGTAAAGAATGACGCCTTGCGGCGAAACCGCGGCGGCGCCGGCGCTACGCAGTGCGGCCCAATCCTGCGCGGTGAAGGGTGCTCTTTTGGCCGTGGCGGGCGCAGAGGGTTGCGCGAAGGCGAGTGCGCCGGCGCCAAGGGCGACCGCCAGCGAGCAAAAAGAGATCTTCTTCCAGTTTGACATTGGGCCTCCAATCTCCTCCATAGTACGTGTCGGGCGCGGGGATGCTCGGGAGAATAGGCGCCACGCGTGTTCTTCCGGGTGCTGCGTCTGAGGGCGAACCCCTGAGCCTGTAAAATCTAGCTAAACCCCGCCTCAACGCGATCCGGGAGGCTTCTTGCTTTACTGGCTGCTCTACGAAAAGCTGTTTCCGTTCTTTCACCCGTTTCGGATCTTCCGCTACCTGACGTTTCGCACCGCCTTTGCGTCGCTCACGGCGTTGCTGATCATGCTTTTCATCGGGCCCTACGTGATTCAAAAGCTCAGGGAGTTTCAGATCGGCCAGTACGTACGCGAGGACGGCCCGCAGACGCACCTGAAAAAAACCGGGACGCCGACCATGGGCGGGGTGCTGATCTGCATCGCCATTTTGCTGCCCACGGTGCTGTGGGCCGACCCTGCCAATCCGTTTGTGTGGATCACAGTATTTGCGACACTGGCCTTCGGCGCCATCGGCTTTGCTGACGATTACATCAAGGTGGTGCAGCGGCGCAGTCTGGGATTGACGGCGCGAGCCAAGCTGTTGTGGCAGGCATTGGCTGCCCTGGTGGTGGCGGGCACGCTGGTGGTGCTCACCCAGTTCGGAATGTTCTCGACGCGGCTGTCTGTGCCTTTTGTCAAAAGCCTTCGCCCGGATTTGCAGTGGCACGGCTGGCCCACCACGCTTCTGCACATGGCGCTGTTTGCGTTTGTGCCTTTTGCCCTCTGGGTGGTGCTGGTGCTGGTGGGCAGTTCGAATGCGGTGAATCTGACGGACGGGCTCGACGGTCTGGCGGTCGGCTGCAGCTTTATTTCGGCCGGCGCGCTCACGGTGCTCACCTATGTCAGCGGGCATGTGGTGTTCGCCGATTACCTGGAGCTGCAGCGCATGCCCCTGGTGAGTGAGCTGACGGTTTTTTGCGGGTCGATGGTGGGCGCGTCGAT
>JASHYS010000089.1 GCA_030042915.1 Acidobacteriaceae bacterium | reverse complement strand
CAGCAGGCGCTGGTGACGGCTGCAAAATCCTGGGACCTCGCTGCGCATCCGCCTGCCGTCGACTGGTCGAAAGCCCTCTGGCATCTGCCCGAAAAGGACATCCTGGCCGCGCTGGGCGCCCCGCGCAGCATCTACGCCGACACCACGCCCTCGGGCCAACCCGGCATGATCGAGCGCGCTCCCAACGATCCCGCCTGGTACAAAGGCGGCCTGTGGCACGACGACATGCGCATCAATGTTCCGGGCCTCTGGCTGATGACCTGGTACGACATCAGCGTGGGCCCCAACATTGCCGCCTACAACCGCGTCCGCCAGACCGCCGACCCCGCCGTCGCCGACGAGCAATACGCTGTCATTGCGCCTGTGCCGCACTGCAGCTACAAGCGCGCCGCTGAGAACACCATGGTGGGCGACCGCGACATGGGCGATGCGCGCCTGGATTACGACGCGCTCACCTGGGCCTGGTTCGACCGCTTCCTCAAAGGCGATACCGGCGGCGTCCTGGCCAAGACGCCCAAAGTTCAGTACTACACAATGGGTTTGAACAAGTGGCAGTCCTCCGACGTTTGGCCGCCCGCCAACGCTCACCCCGTTACGTTTTATCTGGCCAGTTCCGGGCACGCCAACTCGATCGCCGGCGACGGCTCCCTGGCTCAAGCGTCACCCGGCGAAGACTCACCCGACGCCTTCGCCTACGACCCCATGAATCCCGTGCCCACCCATGGCGGCGGCTTCTGCTGCATGGGCGCCGATTATAAGCCGGGCGCCGTCGACCAGCGCAGCGTCGAGGCGCGCAACGACGTGCTCGTCTACAGCACCGATTTCCTTAAGAAAGGCATTGAAGTCAGCGGCCCCGTCGACGTGACACTCTACGTCTCCAGCGACGCCAAAGACACCGACTTCACCGTAAAGCTGGTCGATGTCTTCCCCGACGGCACCGCATTCAACATCGACGACAACATCCAGCGCGCGCGTTATCGCGACGGCTACGACAAGCCGCCAGTGTGGATGGAAAAGGGCGAGGTGTACAAGATTGCATTCCAGCCCATCGAGACCAGCATTTATTTTCCGCCCGGCCATCAGCTTCGCATCGAAGTCAGCAGCAGCGACTTTCCACGCTTCGACCGGAACCTGAACACCGGCGGCAACAACTTCGACGAGACGCAGGGCGCGGTGGCGCATAACCAGGTGCACCATTCATCTGCGTATCCATCCAGCATCACTCTCAGCGTGGTCGAGCACTGAGGCCTCTGACCGCTTGAAAAACCCTTCCGTGCCCCATTCATTCGCCTGCTCTTGGGGCAAACGGTGGGACTGCACGCCATTTACTGCTGCGGGCGATTCGTGCCCACGTTTTTCAACTGATTGCCCAGAGTATCGAGGAATCGGTTGATGAGGGCCATGCTGCGGCGCAATTCGGGCTGCCGGAACTGGCTCAGCAGCGGCAAAAGCTTCGGGGGCTCGATGACGGGCTTGCGTTCGCTGCCCAGCGTCTCACTCACTGCCACGGCAATGCACTCCAGCAGGTCAGGATTGATGGAGCCGAGCATCTGGCCAAGGATGAGCAGATTGCGTAATGCACGCGTGCCTTGCGGCGTTCGGGCTGCACCCACCGCGCGCTCCAGAATTTCGTCGCCGGCGCTGAGCGTGCCGCGCAACAATTGAAGAATTCCGGCCTGGCGCAACTGCTCTAGAAGTTCGTAAGCGTCCAGCAGCGCTTCAGCGTGCTCCTGCGGGGCGCGTTCCAGCCGATCGAGAAGTTCTTTGCGCGGGTCGCGCGGCGGCAGGTCAAGAGGGATGGGTTGAGCCATCGGAATTGCGCTCCTTACTTCGTTTGAATCTGAACCAAGCCGCCCGGCGGATGATAGTCGCTGCGCTTCCACTTGCGCTCCACTTCCACTCCTTGCTGTGGCGTGGGATGGCCGAAGCGCGAATTGCCGCGTGGAAGCGGCGACTTGCCGTTGGCTTCGATCAGCTCCAGCCGCACGCTCGCCTCTTTGTAGGCCGGCGTGCTCGTCACCTTGTCGGTGCAACTGCTGGTGAGCCGGTTTACCGGCTCCTCCACCGAGTTCATGGGCATGTAAAGTTGTTTGCCCTTGACGCGATCGGTCACCAGCGCCCGCACGCGCACGCTGCCGTAGCGCGAAGTCAGCTCAACTTCGCTGCCGCTCTCAATTCCCCGCTCCTGGGCCAGCTCCGGGGAAACCTCAACAAACGTCGATGGAACTTTCTCGCGAATGCCGGGAGTGCGATAGGTCATGTTGCCTTCGTGGAAGTGCTCCAGCAAACGGCCGTTGTTCAGATGCAAGTCGTACGCCGCATCGGGCTGGTGGCTTGGCTCAGTGAACGCGAGCGGGAAGAATTTCGCCTTGCCCCCCGGCATGTTGAACTGCTTTGTGTAAAGCAAAGGCTGGTCGAAGCCATCCACAGCGACCGGCCATTGCAGCGATCTGTAGCCCCTGAGGCGCTCATAGGTGACACCGGCAACCATGGGCGTGAGAGGCGCGATTTCGGCGTAGATCTCCGCAGGGTGGCTGTATTTCCAGTTGGCGCCGAGCCGGTTGGCAATCTCCTGAATGATCTGCCAGTCGGGGCGGCTGTCTCCCAGCGGCTCAAGCACCTGGTAAAGCCGCTGAATGCGCCGTTCCGTGCTGGTAAATGTGCCCTCCTTTTCCAGGCTCGGACTGGCAGGCAAAACCACGTCGGCAAAACGGCAGGTTTCAGTAAAGAAAACGTCCTGCATCACAAAGAAATCCAGCTTCGCCAGCGCGTCGGCCACGTAATTCGCGTTGGAGTCGACCAGGCTCATCTCTTCGCCAAAGACGTACATCGCCTTCAGGCGCCCGTCGTGGATGGCGTCGATCATCTGGTGGTTGTTCAGGCCGGATTTGGGCGGCAGGGTCACATTCCATGCGCGCTCGAATTTTTCGCGAATGGCTGGGTCGTCGACCTTCTGATATCCGGGAAAGAAATTCGGCATGGCGCCGTGATCGCTGGCTCCCTGCACATTATTGTGTCCGCGCAGCGGATAAGCGCCGGTACCGGGACGCATGTAATTTCCGCTGGCCAGCAACAGATTCGAGATGGCCGTCGATGTGTCGGAGCCGGCAATGTGCTGTGTGACTCCCATAGCCCACAAAATACACACACTGCCCGCCTCGGCAATCATGTGGGCTACTTTGATCAGTGTTTCTTTCGCCAGGCCGCAACGCTCGCTCGCGAATTCCAATGTGAAGGGCTTGAGGCTCCTGAGGTATTCGTCTGCGCCCTCGACCCACTTCTCGATGAACGCCGTCTTGGCCAGGCCATTGTCGAAGAGATAACTCGTAACGGCAGAGATCCAAACCAGGTCAGTGCCGGGCTTGGGATGCAGAAACAGGTCGGCGCGGCGAGCCATTTCGTGCTCGCGCAGATCGGAGACAATCAGCTTTTGCCCGCGCAGCTTGTGCGAGCGCTTGACGCGCGTGGCCAGCACGGGATGGCTCTCCGCCGTGTTGCTGCCGACCACGATCACCAGGTCGGCCTGCTCGATGTCGCTGATCGAGCCCGAATCGCCGCCGTAACCCACCGTGCGCCACAAGCCCACCGTTGCCGGCGCCTGGCAGTAGCGCGAGCAGTTATCCATATTATTGGTGCCGATCACCGCGCGAGCCAGCTTCTGCATCAGGTAGCTCTCTTCGTTGGTGCACTTCGACGAAGAGATGAAGGCCAGCGAATCCGGCCCCGTGGCCGCTTTGATTTCGGAAAATCGCTTCGCCACCAACGACAGCGCCTCATCCCATGTGGCCTTGCGAAACGTTCCGTTTTCGCGAATCAGCGGAGTCGTCAGCCGGTCCTCGCTGTTCACGTACCCCCAGCCAAATTTTCCTTTTACGCAGGTGGAGACGCCATTGGCCGGGCCTTGCGCAGGCTCGACCTTCAGGATCTGGCGATCGCGAGTCCAGATGTCGAAGCTGCAACCGACGCCGCAATAGGTGCAAACCGTCTTGGTGCGCTTCACGCGCGAGGCGCGCATGGCTGCCTCAATCTCTGAGAGAGCCAGAAAAGTTCCGTAGCCAACTTCCGGCTCGATGTCTTTCACAATCTCGATCATCCGTTCGCGTGCCAGCTGGGGCAGGGCAGTGAGGTAGCCCGCTTCGGCTAGCATCGAGTTCTCCATGAGCGCATTGCACGGACAAACCGAGATGCAATGCCCGCACGATACGCAGCTCGACTCGCCGATGGCCGCGCCTCCGTCCCAAAGCACTCGCGGATGCTCATCCTCCCAGCGGATGCTGAGGGTTTCATTCACCTGCAAATTCTGGCAGGCTTCAACACAGCGCCCGCACAAAATGCACTGGTCGGGATCGTAGCGGTAAAACGGATTCGAGAAATCCTTTGCGAAGGGCTTCGGCCGGAAAGGAGTGTTCTGGTGCTCGATCGCCAGCAGCTTCGTCGTGTTGTGGACGGTGCAATTGCCGTTGTTGTTGTCGCACACCGTGCAATAAAGCAGATGGTTGCCGAGAATCCGATCGAAGGCCTCACGCTGGGCGCCCCGTGCCAGGCCCGTCTCCGTGCTCACCATCATGCCATCGGCTGCGGCCGTTGCGCACGCCCGCACCAGGTTTCCGTCCGCCTCAACCATGCACGTATCGCACGTCTGAATGGGTCCGAGCTGGGGATGATAACAAACCTGGGGAATCTTCACTACCGCGCGGTTGATCACGTCGATCAGTCGCTCGCCCGCGGAGAACGCGCACTTCTCATTGTTGATGGTAATTGCCGGCATGGATTACCGATCCTCGCGGGGAAATGGGGACTCGAATCCTAACCCAGAAGATTGAGGCGGCAAGCGCCCCGGATCGATTATGACATTTTCAACTCGGCCTTCGAAACGGCCAACCTACATCCGGCAGCGCGATTCGCCCGCATAAACCACAAAGCGGCGCCCGCGCAGAAATCCGATCAGGGTGAGACCCAATTCGCGGGCCAAATCAACCGCCAAACTGGAGGGAGCCGAGACCGAAGCCACAATCGGCACGCCCGCGGCAATGGCCTTCTGCACGATCTCGAATCCTCCCCGTCCGCTCACCAGAAGCACATGCTCTTTGAGTGGAATCATACCCTCGAGCAAGGCCCATCCCACGATCTTGTCCACGGCATTGTGCCGTCCGATATCTTCGCGGAGCGCAACCAGCTCGCCCTTGCCGTCAAAGAGCGCCGCAGCGTGCAACCCGCCCGTGCGCTCGAACACCGGCTGCGCGGCGCGCAATTTCTCAGGCAGAGCGCACAGGGTATCGACGTCCATGATGAGCCGCGAGTCGACGGGCCGCAGCCCCTTGGCCCGCACCTCATCGATTGAGGTTTTGCCGCACAGTCCGCAGCTCGAAGTTGCCACAAAGTTTCGCTCTGCGTTGGTGGGTCTTAGCGTCCCCTCACGCAAATCAACTTCCACGACGTTGTTCGGCCGGCCCAACATCGGCAGTGGGTCGCCGCCGAATCCAACAATCTGCTCGCGGTCTGTGATCAGACCTTCCGTCCACAAAAACCCGGCTGCCAATTCGCGATCGTTGCCCGGCGTGCGCATGGTGACGACCAAAGGTTTGCCGCCGGCGCAAATCTGCAGCGGCTCCTCGGCGGCCAGGTAGTCGCTCCCCGAGCGCACCACGCCGTTTTCCCACTCCGTCACTTTTATTGGCGCAACGCCCTGCTGCGTTGTATCCACTCGCCGCCTCTGTAGATGAGGGTAAACTGCTCCCCGGCTGCGGCGTGCGCAATTGAGAACATGCGGCTCGGCGCGAAGAGGCGTCGGCCTCAGTTGACCCCGGGAGTTCTGGCCACGATGGTGCAGCGGTTGCCTCCTGCTTTCTTGCAGCGATCCCTGGCATCCTCGTCCGCCATGGATTGGTCGAACCCGGCCCCAGAGATCGTAAGCGCGCCATTCTCATCGGCAATCAGGGTTTTGTAGGGAGCATCAAGCAGGAAGCGCTTCCATGTTTCTGCATCTTTGGCGGCCAGGCCGGTCGGCATGGGCACATCGGGCGGTTCCGGAGCCGGCAACACGATGTCGCCGAGCGGAAGCAGGTTATGCGATTTGAGATAGGCATCCACGAGATCGGACCAGGCCGCGACGTGCGCGTACAGGTGGTGGCCCTCGTCTCCGTCCGGAGGCATCATCTGAAATTGCACTGTGGCGCCGGATTTTGCATAAGCGGCTTCAAACTGTTGTGCCATGGGCGGAGTAAACCAATGGTCGTTTTGCGCATAGATCCAAAGCATGGGCAGGTCGCCACGCTTATGGGCTTCCCTGCCGAAGACGCGAAAGGCATCAAGCAGGCCGGGCAGATTGCAGTTGTTCTCGTGACCGTCGCCGCCGCGCCCACCGGCAAAGCTGATGGCCGCCTTAAGCCCCGGTGGCGGATCGGCTGAGAGCGCCACTTGCGCAAAGCCGCCTGTGGAGACGCCGGCGCTGATGATCGTTCCGGTGTCCACCTGGGGTAACTTCTCAGCGTATTTCATCACCGCGCGCAAATCCTCGACGCTCGCTTCCCCCGCCTCCTGAAAACTGCCGTTCCCGGCGCGGCAACCGCCGCCGGTACTGTCCTGCTTGCCGCCGGAGCGGCCATACCCTGAACGAACCACCACCATGACGAAGTATCCGCGGCGCGCGAACCATTGCGCCTGCCTCATTTGCCCCCAGGGAGTCACATGTGCCCGATCGGCGGGTTCATGGGCAGTTCCGTGCGTAAGCACCGCCAACGGGACCTTGCCGGGCAGGGTGAAATAAACCTCAAGCACGTCCAGGCCGTTCGGAAAGGCCATCGGCGCAGGGATGAATAGCTCCTTTTGAACCAGCTGATAGTGAGTGGCAGGAGCCTGTGAAGGCGTGGCTGCCTCGGTCGCGGGTTGCTGCGCGGCGCAGGGCCGAAAGAACAAGGCGAGCACGAGGTTCAAGCCGAAGAACAACGGGGTTTTTCGCATGGCCAACAGTCCAGGCGCGGGGGTTTTCAAGCGCACTCTCTGTTTCGAATTCCGCGCAGAATTTACTGTTCCTCCAATCTATCTCAAAGGGAACAGAGCCCGCACCAACGTTTGCGAAATTGACCGGCCGCACTGCTATCCTTTTCTCGTTTGTCGGGGGATGCAATGGCCGCCTTCGGTTTGCGGAGATTCTACGGATACGCTTGCCTCACCGTTTGCGTGGCCCTGCTTCCGCGGTGCCCAGCTCACGGTCAAGGCAGCGCGCAATATACCACCACCATCATTCCGGTTGGCGGCGATCCTCAGGCCATCGCCGTCGCTGACCTCAATCATGACGGGTTCCCCGACATCGTCCTGGCCAATCCGGAATCCGGCACGGTCACCGTTCTCCTTGGCGACGGCAAGGGTCACTTCGTCAAAGCTCCAGGTTCGCCTTTTCCGGCGGGACACTCGCCGAACAATATCGGAATCGGAGACTTCAACAGCGACGGCAATCCCGACCTGCTGATCGCCAACCACCAGGCGCCGTATGTGACCCTGCTCCTCGGGGATGGGCGCGGCAGCTTCCATCCTGCGCCGCATTCACCATTCACAGTGGACGTAAAGCCCCATCCCCACAGCGTGGTGGTGGGACATTTCTGCGGGCCCGACCAGCCGCTCGATGCCGTCATTGACAGCTGGGGCAGCCGAGAGGTCGAGTTGCTGCTGGGCGATGGCAAGGGTGGCCTCCGCAATGGCCCGAAATTTCCGGCCGGTCCGGGATCGGATGTGTCTCTGCTTGCTGCCCATCTCACTCGCGACGGGCAGCTCGATATCGTGATGCCCGATACCGACATCGGAAACTGGAATGGGAACGTCGTCAGCGTGCTGCTCGGAGACGGCAAATGCGGATTTCGCCCAGCCACCGGCTCACCGTTCCCGGCCGGCGCTGCGCCGTGGAGTGCCGCTGTGGGCGATTTCAATAACGACGGCATCCCCGATCTGGCTCTGGCGCCCTACGGCCCGCAGGTTAGCGACCCTCGCCAGATCGCGGCCACGGTGCTGATCGGCGACGGCCACGGCGGCTTCCGTCCCATGCCCGGCTCGCCATTCGCGCTGCCGGGATGCGCCAGTCCCAGCCGCGTGTCAGCAGGAAGCCTCCAAGGAAACCAGCCCAATGATTTCGCGGTGAGCTGTTCGAACAGCTCGAGCATTCTTCTGTTTTCAGGCCAGAAGAACGGCCAGTTTCATCGCGCCTCCATCAACGTACCCGCCGGCGCATCCGCCCCACCCGCCGGACGAGGCATCGTCATGGCCGATCTTCGCGGTCGCGGCCGCGACGACATCATCGTCAGCAACGGCTCCGCCGGCACCATCACGCTTCTGTTCTTCAAATAGCCAGCGGGTATTTTGCCCGAGCCGGTGAGCGACGGGCCCTCCTTGCCCTACCGGCATTCGAAGTTGCTTGCATCCTCGGTGTTGCCCTGTCCTTTGTATTGCGCGTGCTTCGGATAGGCGCAAAGCGGGCGGCTGCGGCCAGGAAACGCCTTTCCCGTCGCCATTACCGATTCGGGCGCCACGCCTTTTTCAACCCAGTCGGTGATTGCGCCCAGCAGATCGAAATTATCGAGCGACGGCCCTCCCGCGCAGTGACTCATTCCCGGGACGAAATAAAACTGGCTCCATTTTGAGGCAGCGCCAAGCCCGCCATTCGCCGCGGCCATGTCTTTGTAGTAATCGAACGTGTCGAGAGGCGAAAACCACGGGTCGCTGTCGCCGTGATAGAAGATCAGCTTGCCGCCATGCGCAGCGAAGGTCGACAGGTTGGTTGACATCGAGTCGACCAGCGGCTGCACGGCTTTGAGCGCCTCCGCGTCGACGTCGACCTCAGTCGTTGTTGGCGCAGGCCCCCCGAACATGCTCGGCCCCGGCGCCAGGATTCCCGGGATTCCCGTCGTCGCAGCAACGCCTGAATCGTAGAGAAAGCTTGGATACACCTGAACTCCCCAAGATGTCTTTGGGCCGGCAAAGGCCTTCTTGATGGCGGTGGCTTTGGCCGGCGCCAGGCACGAGCCGGTCTGGCCCAGCTTGCAGGCAAGCGCTTCGGGATCGAAATTGCAGGCCAGGGGATCAGAGATCAGGCCGTCCGCCACGCCATCCATCGCGTCGCATTGTTTCATCAGCGCATCAATCAGCACCTTGCGATCGTCATCGCTGAAGGCTTGCGCAAGGAGGGGTTTTCCATTGGCATCTTTGGGCGCGATCTGATTGAACGCGGCAGGTATCCATTCCATGATGGCGAGATTCGAGAAGCCGGTGCGCATCGCCGGGTCGCCCACGATGATCCCGTCGAACTCCGTGGGAAAACGCTGGGAGAGAACCATTCCTTCGCGCCCGCCCGTTGAGCAACCAACAAAATACGAATAGGCAGCAGGTTTGCCGTAATAACCGGCAACGATTTGCTTGGCCAGCGTAGCCACTTCCACGTTGGCTTGATCAACGAAGTCGAGAAAAGCTTGCTGGTCTTTCATAAAACTGAAATCGAAGACCGCGCCCTGGTGGCCCGTGTCGGTGCTCACCACGGCATAACCGCGCGTGAGGGCGGGCGTGTCACGCGCCGGAGTCTGCCCGATCGGCGGGTATACGGTCCCGTTTGCACCCGCACCGCCCTCCATCATGAAGTCGCCGTTCCACTGCTCCGGCATGGCCAGTGCGAAATGGATCCCGAACTCTTCTCCGTCCACTCCC
>JASHYS010000088.1 GCA_030042915.1 Acidobacteriaceae bacterium | reverse complement strand
CCGAGGAAGAAAGCAGGTTCTAAATGAAAGCCGCCATCTACAGCCGTGTGTCCACAGCCGATCAGAATGTCAGCATGCAGCTGGACGAGCTGCGTGCCTATTGTGAGCGTCGGGGATTTGAAGTTGCCGACGAGTACATCGACTCCGCGGTCAGCGGCACCAAAGAATCTCGGCCCGCACTGAACCGTCTGCTGGCTGACGCTCGCCGGCGCCGGTTTGATGCTGTGTTGGTCTACCGCTACGACCGCTTCGCCCGTTCGCTGCGGCAACTAGTCAATGCTCTCGGTGAGTTCGACGCTCTAGGCATCCACTTTATCTCGATACATGAAGGAGTGGATACGAGCACACCCAGCGGCCGACTGGTGTTCGGAATATTCGCAAGCATTGCGGAATTCGAACGTTCGCTTATCACGGAACGTGTGAAATCCGGCCAAGCGGCTGCGCGGCGACGTGGTAAGAAGTTCGGTCGCCCGAAAGTTGAACTAGATATTAAGACACTTTCTGCGCTTCGAAACCAAGGCCTCTCATATGCCACTATCGCGAAGTCGACCGGTCTCAGTGTTGGGACGGTTTTTCGAGCACTAGTCTAATAAACCAAGATTGAGCTAGCGCATGCTTCTCCGATTGCCACCGTAATGGCCTGACTAGAAAGGTTGCTTCCGTCTTGCCTACGTCGAGGAGGGATCGCCGCCGCTACTGGCCCGTCGACTGTCGAAAGTAATTTCCCACAAATCCGTTTGGGGCAACCTGTACGACTTGCCCGCTATGCGTCCAGGTGAATCGTTTCTCGATGGCGGATAAAGCGACCAAAATGGCGGGCCCTCGGGCAGGGAGTGCTATGGGATTTACGCCGAACTTTCAAAGCGTCGCGCAAGTCCCTTTCACTGATTGACTTGTTCTCCCTAGATTCCAGCCTAAAGATCGACCGGACGATCTCGCACTACAGCGTCATCGAGAAGCTGGGCGGCGGCGGCATGGGCGTAACGTATAAAGCGCAGGACACGCGGCGTACGGCAGCGCAGCTCGCCAAACACCTATCGCCGCGTGGCTCTGGCTAGAAATTGCCAAGGCTCGCTCCTCCATCTATATACAAGGTCTGACCTGTGATGAAACCAGCATTCTCGCTTGCAAGAAATGTGATTCCAGCCGCGATCTCCTTGGGTTGGGCGAATCGCCTCATGGGGACGCTCTTCAAATAGCGGGCTTCGCCTTCGCTGCCGGCGGGATTATTAGAGCGGAATAGTTCTGTTTCAGTGGGGCCTGGAGCGATGGCGTTGGCCGTAATGCCGTCAGCCGCGAGCTCGATCGCCATCGTGCGCGTCAGGCTCTCTAGTGCCGCTTTCGCCGCCGCGTAACTTGCACGAAAGGGAAACCCGCGCGTCACAAGGCTTGTCACGTTGATAATACGTCCAAATCGTGCCGATCGCATACCCGGCAGCAGAGCTTGCGTGAGTTGCAGGGCGGGACGGACGTTTAAATCCATCACCGCGCCGAACAGGCCTAGCTCCACGGTTTCGATTGTTTCGTGCTTGGCAATGCCGACATTGTTTACTATCCCAAGTACATCCCCGCGGGACGCCAACTTGGCCGCAAGAGCACTGGTTTGCTCCTTGTCGGCCAGATCTGCTGAAATATATTCCCCAGGAAAACGATGCGAGGCGGAGCGTGCCACACCTATTACCACCCAACCTTGTTGGGCCAGGGCATCTGCCGCCGCTCGGCCGATGCCCTTCGATGCCCCGGTAATTAGAATTGACTTCGTCATTACAAGTCGACGATCTCAAGCTATTCTCTGGCGGCAGGCGGTCCGGCGTTCGACTGCATCGATTTGACCAGATCCGAAGCCGATGCCCCTTCTAGCGAGAGTCCATATCCAACTCCCCGCACAATCTGTTCCTTGAGTGGCTGAATGAAATGAATACGCGTGTTGCGCCGGGTCACTTCCGGCACCTTAAGGTAGAGCGCAGCCAGTTCGCGCGCTCGGCTGAGCGCTTTGCCATTCGGCACAACTTCGGCGACCACTCCCCATTCGTGCGCAGTTCGCGCCGACAACGGCTGCGGATTCAGAAGGAAGGCTTCGGCTCGTCCTGCTCCAGCTCGATAGCTCCAGGTCGTAAAGATTCCATCGCCCGGAACGATTCCTCCCGCGAAGTGCGGTACATCATGGAATGTTGCCCCTTCGGCCGCCACAATCACGCTTCCCAGCAGGGCGTACTCGGAGTGAATATGGGCCCGGCCTTCAATCGCCGAAATCACCGGCACACGTATGTTGGCGATGTTCTCGAGGATCTGTACTCCTTCGTCGTGGACCTGACTCCAAATGCCGGGATCGGCCACGTTCCCGAATGTGGAGAAATCGATATTAGGAATAAACTCCCCACCAGCACCAGTCAGGATTACGACCTTGTTGGCTCGATCCTGCGAGATCCTGTAAAACGCGTCGACAAACTCGGTGTGATCCGGCGCAGTGAAGGTAAACGGACCGCCTTTGGTGTGAAATTCGGCAACCAGCACACCATCGTCGCCTCGTGTCAACTTGAGGCTGTGATAAGCATCGAGGTAGTTCATTTGAAGCGGATTCATCGGAAGTCCTTTCGACCGGCAAATCGATCCTAGTGATACAACTGCTCTCATTGGATAGCCGTGGAAGCTGTCCGATTGCTCTGCCGGAAGGGTCATGCCAGATGCGACATTGTGTGCCGACAACCAAGCCCACTCCTCCCAATCCAGGCGCTGACATTGATGGGGATGCTCGCCCTCTCGGCTAGCGTATATTCGCACCACTTCGACTATTACTTCAGTCAGGAGATGCCTGTGTCGGAATGAGCATCGCCGGAAGCGGCAACCGGAACCTCGCGGAATGAGTCTCCTCCAGAACGATCCAATTTTGTCGCTACGGCGCCGAAGCGACGGCTGAGCAGGAAATCGAGTGCGAGCTTCCCAGGACCAAATACAAAGACCAGCAGCGAAGCGAACAGGAATGTGTAGGGATCGGCATTATAGAACTTCCCAGGGTCGGAAAAGATCGCCGTCAGCGCCTGCCGGTCGGCAGTTAGGTACGCAACAATCATGTCCACGCTCAATGCCACACCGGTCAGCCGCGTTGCAAAGCCAACGATGAGAAAAACCCCGCCGACAAACTCCATTAGCGACACGACCCAGGCGTTAAGGCCTGGGGCGGGAATGCCGAGGCTCGTGAAGAATCCGATAACGTGAGGAATATTGTGTAGCTTTCCCCACCCGGTTTGCACAAACTGCCAACCCCAGTAGAGACGCACTGCAAGCAGCAAAGGGGATTGAAGTGAATTGCCGATTCCTCCCAGGACCGAAAGAGCCCGCACAATCGTGTCCCTGATTTTCATGTCGCTACCAACCTTTCTTCGCGTTTGATTTGCAGAACCAACCCAGGGACATCCAGGTTCGGAACCATTGCTCAACCTGACGTGCCTGGACAGCGTCGGGGACAGGACTGTCCGCAAAGGTCAGATCAAGAACGTGCGCGAGAGAGAGACCTCCTCGGATCCCGGACAACACGAAATAGGCTTCTTGCTCCAGCCGGCTGTAATGGACCGAGAGATCGGCGCGATGGACGGCCAAATATACGGTTTCTGGCTTGGTGTTCTTGATCGGTACGCGCCGACCATCTCCTCGAGACGCTGTGTAGGATCTCTGCCGTTTACGAATCGCTAGAAGTATATCGTCGACTGGATACTCGAGTTGGAGGAGGGTGATGTGGGGCTGAAGCGTCAGGTACAGCGTCCCGCCATGCGCCAGATCCTGAGGTTTGAGCGCGGGCAATTCCGCCGCATCAAACGCCTCGATATGAGCCCATTCGAGGTTCGTCATATCCTGCGCCAGCCGCAGGTTCGGCTGCAACCATTCGGGATGCGATTCCAGCCACGTGGATAAGCGCAAACCCAGATTACGCAGTGTGAACGAGCGCGATGGGCATTCGGTCAGGTACGCCTTAGCTATGGCGCGAAACCGCTTGGCTCCTAAAATTGCCTGGAGTCCGGGAAAATCTTCGGCGAAAGAATCCATCAGCCGGAACCAATACTGGCGGTTATAGATTTCCAACCGTTCGAAGCTCGTCAGCCGATCATTGGGCGCAATAAACGAACTTGCGACCTCGGTCATAGGCCGATGAGCAGAATCTCGTTTTCGCATGCTTTCCCTGCAAGTCAATGGCTGCAAGACTGCGGCTGCCATCCGGCGCTGCAATTCCAAAAGCCCGCTCATTGGCTGATCTCCATGCATTGAACCAGCCCGGTCGGCGCGGCGATGGGCGAGGCTACGTTGGCAGCGCTCAGATATCGGTTCGCTTTTGAGGCTTCCCGGTGGACATCCTCGAAAGAAGGGATCTTGTCATCCCACTCCAGCAGCGTCGCGGTCGGGCCGACGCGCTCGATGGCACGAGAGTAAAGACGCCACACAGGATCGATCACGGGATGGTCGTGAGTATCGAGGATGTACCTTTCGTACCGTGAGTGTCCGGCAATATGGATCTGAGCAACGCGTTCGGGCGGAACACTCTCAACGTAGACGGCAGGGTCAAAACCGTGATTAATTGAACTCACGTAGATATTGTTGACGTCAAGCAGGATTCCGCAGTCGGCGCGTTCTACCACCTCGTTCAGGAACTCCCACTCCGTCATCACGGAATCGTGAAACTCCGCATAGCTGCTGACGTTCTCCACAGCGATCGGAATCGCCAGATAGTCCTGCACCTGACGGATTTTCTGAGCCGTGACCCTTACGGCCTCCCAAGTATAGGGAATTGGCAGCAAGTCGTGAGTGTATCGGCCGTCGACGCTTCCCCAGCAAAGGTGATCGGAGAGCCAAGGCGTCTTGGTCCGCCTCACTAGATTCTTTAGCCGCTTTAGGTGCTCACGATTGAGCGGCTCAGCAGAACCAAAGTACATCGATACACCGTGTTGCACGACTCGATATTGTTCGAGAATCTGGTCGAGAACCGCGAGTGGCCTACCACCGTCGACCATATAGTTTTCGGAGATGATCTCGAACCAGTCGACGACCGGTTTGTTTTGCAGAATGTGGCGATAGTGGGGGATTCGTAGCCCGATTCCGACACCATATTCTGTGAAGCCGTTAAAGCGATTCGCAGGCATACTCAACTCTCTCTTTTCGAGGCAAGCAAAGCTGCAATTACGAGGGCCGGGACAAGCCGGCCCTCTGGTTGGGCCGAATGGTTAGGCAAACTGAGGTGGCTTGGAGCCGTCGGTAGCACAGCCGCCCTTGCCCTTGCAAGAGTTCTTTCCCTTGCAGCCGTTGTCGCCCGACTTACACCCGCCCTGCCCCTTGCAGTCGTTCTTCCCTTTGCAAGAATGTTTGCCCTTTTCCTGGTCGACAGACAGTAGGCGGGCGCCGGAGTTAGCCGACGCTTTAGAAACATTCGTGTTGTTAGTGGTGGAATTCTGAGTGTTAGCGAATGCTGGCACGGCGACGGTCAAAAGTCCGCTCATGGCCGCGGTCAACAGTCGAGACTTGGCGGAGTTAGTTTTCATTCTTGTTCCCATCCTTGAAAGATCAGATTTGCCGTAAACACCCAAGAGTGTGTCGCGGCTTTAGCCTGGCATAGTCACATCTGCGTATCGGATGCCATTGCTGGATAGGAGTCCGGCTATAGGAGAAAGTTACATAGTGCAATTACGAATCTTGTGTAGGCTGGAAGTCTATTGCCTAAGACAGTGTGTAGTACACACTTCGCCATCCGCAGTGGTGCACCGGGCCGTTGTACATCTACCGTTGCTGTATTTACCCTGGGCCAACCTAGTATTCAACTCTCTGAGAAATTACTGTAACTTTGGTGTTGATTCGTAGTCAGACTGACCAGTTACCTGAGAGAGGCCCAATGAACTCGACAAGTCGCATTCCTGCTCGAGCCGTAGCTTGGCGACTCAGACTTGACAAACAGCATAACCAATGTTCCGGCCGCCTAGCCCTCTCTGTACTCCTTCGCCAGATGCTAGGATCCTTGGTTTGTCGTTCTGAGTCGCGTTATCTTCGATTGCGGTGGTCATTTCGTGACTGGCAACCCCGGTAGTGAACCAGCGTGGCCGGAGGCAGGGGCCGTGGAGATGAATTGCAAGCAAGTCATTCGTGAACTTTCCAATTACATCGACAACGATTTGGACCAGGCTCTGCACTTACAGATTGCCGAGCACCTGCTCTTTTGTCCCGATTGCACCGCCATTCACGATGGCTTGCGCAACACAGTTAGGTTAATGGCCGATGTGAGACCGTTCGAGCTTCCGGCGGGCTTTCGACAACGCCTCCGCCTACGCCTGACGGGGAAATAGCGTTGGCTCGGCTTGTTCTTCTTTCCTTCGACACGTTTAGCCGTCCATTCGCCCCCCAGCCTGGGGCCAGCAGATCTCGCATTTGCAGCCTCGCCCGTGACGTGCGCGTCTTTACGTTTTGCACGCTAATGCCCAGTATCTGTGAGGTTTCGGCGATGCTTATCTTTTGCACATCGCGAAGCATGAGGACAAGTCGATACTTCTCGGGTAGCGACAGCAAGGCGTGGGCTAAGGCCTTGCGGAGCTCCTTCTGTTCGAGCGCTTCGGAAGGAATTTGCCGCCGATCGGAGAGTTCGATCGGGGTGTAAACACCATCGTCGGGAACGTAATCGCTATTATCGCTCGGTCTGCCAGCATCCAGGCAATCGTGCAGGTTACGGCGGTACGTGCGCCGCCTCACCTTCGCCTCGTTGATCGCGATCTGAATCAGCCATGTGCTGAACTTCGACTCACGGCGAAACCCCGGCAGATTCGCAAGCGCTTTCAAAATGGTTTCCTGCGCAACCTCTTCCGCGTCTGCGTTATTGCCCAGGATCGCCACGGCAAAACGAAACACCGCGGGCTGGTAGGGCTGGATAAGGTCGTAAAAGAGTTCCTTCTCGCCCTGAATGACTCGCTCCATCAGTTCGCGTTCGCGCTCAACAAGCTCGTCAAGTGATCGAGCGCTCTGCGGGACATTGGTAGCAACGATCTCAGCTACGGGGGGAGAGTCGGTCACACCGCCTCCTTGAGTTGCTGGCTAATAAAAGTTGAGCAGCGTACGAAAGCCGCATGGCCCTTCAGCTCTAACAAGAGGGCGACGCCGCTATGATCGGCGAACCATAACTTCTCCAAGTCGAGGGCAACGGGCTTGGCTGTAGTGAGTGCCAGGTGGGCTTCTTTCCTTAGTTCATCGACCCACGGCCCCACAAGCCATCCTTCCACCGTCAGTCGGAGATTGTCAGACTCGGTATGGGTCGAGATTCGCAACACTGCCCGTGCTCCGATGGTGACGGTGTCTAAATGCAAGTCCGATGCCAATTGGCGAACCCCGACCAGGGGAAACATGTTGGTGTAACTCTTTGACTAGGAAAAGGCGCGGTGTGCGCTGGCGGCTGGTCACTCACGAAATGTCGTGGGCGACAGCTATAGGAGGCGGCGTGCCCACGAAATGTCGTGGCTATACGCTACTAGTGGAGGATCGCTCGATACCGAGCTTTTTCATACGACTGCGAAGTGTATTGGGATGGAGATTGAGAATCTTGGCGGCGCCGCGCGGACCGTCGATGACCCAACTCGTTTCGTTTAGCACGTTGAGAATGTGAGTACGCTCGACATTCTCCAGCGACCCTGCAGCAGACCTCTCGCCATAAAGTGGAATCTTCGTTTCGTCCTCTAGCGTCTGGCTCGTAACCGGCAGCAGATCGCGCCCTAGGCGAAGCACTCGGCCCTCGCACAGCACAACAGCACGCTCGATCACGTTTTGCAGCTCACGGATGTTGCCGGGCCATGCGTAGCTCGAAAGCACCTCCATCGTGTCTTGAGAGATACCTTTGACTTGCTTGCCGAGTTGGCGCGTAAAGCGGTCAACAAAAAATGCGGTCAGCAGAGGAATATCTGACCGCCGCTGGCGCAGCGGCGGAAGTGTGATCGGCAACACGTTTAACCTGTAGAACAGATCGGTCCTGAATCGGCCCTCCTGCACTGCCTTCTCCAGATCGCGATTGCTGGCCGCGATGATTCGGACGTTTACGCGCACTGTGCGGCTGCTACCCAGGGGCTCAAATTCTTTCTCTTGTAACACTCGCAGTAGCTTGACCTGCGTTTCCAGAGGCAGCTCAGTGATCTCGTCGAGGAAAAGCGTGCCACCATGGGCAAGCTCAAACCGACCCGTACGGCGCTCTAATGCCCCAGTAAAGGCGCCTTTCATATGCCCAAAGAGTTCGCTTTCTACCAACCCGGTAGGGATGGCACCGCAATTTACTTTTACCAGCGGACGGCTCTTGCGGTTGCTACGGTTATGAATGGCGCGCGCGATGAGCTCTTTGCCGCTGCCGGTCTCGCCCAGGATTAAGACCGTCGAGTCCGTGGGGGCAACCGTCTCTACCTTCCGTAAGGCTTCCAACAGTACCGGACTGTTGCCGACTATCTCTTCGAAGTTGTGCTCTTTGCGGATCTCCTCCTGGAGGTAGACGTTTTCTGCCTCGAGTCGTTGCTGCAATGCCTGTACCTCTTCCAGCGCCGCCTGTAAATCGGTCTGTGCACGCTGGCTTTTTAGCTCGGCAGCAGCACGCGATGCGAAGATCTTTACCAGATCAATTGCACGCTCGTCGCGCGGCATCGGCTTGTCGTCAAACAGGGCGATGTGCCCGAGCACCTTTCCCTTATCGAACATTGGAACCCCAAGATAGCTCTCTGCCCGCATCTCTTTCAGTGCGGCGTCGGCGGGGAAGAGGGCCGCAAGTCTCTCGCCATAGTGGCAGACTTCGCCTCGTATTACTTTTTCGCACGGAGTCCCCCTTACGTTGAAATGCAGGTCGGCGAAGCGGTCGCCGGTCCAGTATGCGAGCGCCGTGGCGTTTTCGCCATCACTACATTCTGTGATCATGGCCCAACGCACCCGTAGTGCTGTCGCAAGGTGCTTTACGAGAGAAGGGAAGAATTCTTTGCCGGTGGCGGAAGCGGTACCGACGACGATAGCGCGAAATGCCTCCTCCAGGAGGTGTCGATCGGTGACGTCGAAGATCAGTCCGATGGCGCCGACGATGTTGCCTGCGCCATCGTAATGCGGCGCAAAGGTGGCGGATTCCCATACGTCGCGGCCATCAGCCGAGTGTGCCGGGACCAGAACGTCCGCAACCTTGATCACCTCGCCATTCAACGCACGCTTGATCGCTTCTTCCAAGCCACTGGTCGTGAGTCTTGGGAAGATATCAGTAGCAACCTTGCCCAACACTTCTTCGGCATGCTTACCGGTGAGCCGCTGCATAAACGGATTGAAGACCTTGTAGCGAAGCTCACGGTCATAGACAACGATGCCTTCACCCGCGTCCTGTATGATCGCGCGATTGACCTGCATCGAGTCGCGCAGTGCTATTTCGCCCAGTTTCTGCGCAGAGACGTCGCGTGCCACTGCCAGTAATCGTTCAAGATTTCCATCCTTTTTGCGGATTGGGCCAACAACGACGTCCCACCACTTGGGCGCGTGATGGATTCTGGTCTCAAAGAATCCTGTGAAGCGACCGACCTCACCGCGCTGCGCGGCTTCAATTGCCCTGCGCGCGGCAATTCGGTCTGTACCCTCCCAAAACTCAACCCACGGCTTGTTAACAACAGATTCGAAGTCACAGATTTCCAGAGCCTGAATTCCGCCTTCATTCATAAAGATGAGGCGGCCTTCTAAGTCGAGCACCTTGATGCAATCCTGGCTGCAAGCGATAAGTCGGCTCTTGAATTCTTCGCTGGCGTGCAAAGCCTCAACCATAGAGTCAGTGCTACTGTTGGCCCGTTCAAGATCGGAGCGCGCCTTGCGCAGCTCGATCTGGGCCACTATCTGCGCACTCAGGACTTGCAGTGCTTCACGCTGGCGCTCGTTCAGTTGCCGTGGGACGCGGTCGAGGACGCACAGGGTCCCAACCAGGCATCCTTCCGATGTGATAAGGGGAGCGCCGGCATAAAACCGGATGTGGGGCTCATTATGAACGTAGGGATTACTTGCGAAACGCTCATCTAACGTTGTATCGGGGACGACTACCAAATCGCGTCCGAGGATGGCCTCCGGGCAGAACCAGACGTCGCCCGGTATCTCATCGAACATGAGCCCCACCTTTGACTTGAGCCAAAGACGGTCCGAATCGACCAGGCCAAGAACGGCGATTGGAGCTTCACATAGGTTAGCTGCCAGCTCCGTAACTTGGTCGTAAACCGATTCCCTGCCGCTATCCAGGATGCCCGTTTCTCGCAGCGCGCGCAGACGTTTCTGTTCGTTTTCTGCGATCGGCTCTGTCACGCAAAACCCCCTGCACGTCGGTGCACTAGACCAGCGGAACACAGCATGCTATCAAAGTAAGTTGATCAATCCTACGCGGCATAGCAGGGAACCAACTTCCCTGTTCAGGACATTCGAAGGATTCTACTCTGGCGATAAAATCGGCTGAGTCGGTTTTCACAAGCGTCGGGCTCCAGGAAGGTATTTTCTTATGGACAGGAATTCGTCGCTGCGGCTGCAAATAAATGTGAGGAAGCAAAGTGCAAGAACGGAATGGTCCAGTGAGGCGCCAAAATATTGCCACAGGGCAACACCAGCACCGGGATAATTGGAAGAGAACAGTAAAGAAAGCATGTAGATGAATCCGAAAATACTCGCGACCCTCACTAGGACTCCCAGCACCAATGCCGACCCGATCGCCAACTCACCATATGCGACCAGAAACGCCATGATCTCTGCATGCGGTAGAACGATCCGCTGCAGGATGCGAACCATAAAGGGATAGGCCGCGCCATCGTGTAGGAATCGGTTGATCCACCATTTAAATCCACCGTTCAAAGTGAATTGAGAACCAAATATTTTGTACTGGCTGAAGATAAGAAACAGACAACCGAGCGCGATGCGTAAACCCGCCAAAGCGACAGCATTCCGGTGCTCAGTGCCGACGAGCAATTTCATCTTGGTGTATTTTGCAGCTGGGCTACGTCGCCAATAGAGATGGCCCTTTCAAACTTTCATACATCTTGAAAGAATGCAGCTATAGGCGCTTCCCCTGCTCGGTTAGATATTTCGATTCCCTGCGCACACTAGCCCAGGCAATTGCCAGCTCATGGATAGTGCCGCTCTCTTTGGTTGTTTGTACCGCGTCTAAAGCAGCCAGGATTACTCTCCGCTGAATCTCCACATGAAAAGGCGCTCCGAAATGATGTCCCATTGGCCACGGAACGAAGATGGCCCGCGGAACTCTGATGGCTGTGCTCACATCCTTCGCGACCGTCACGGACACGGTCGAAATCCCACGTTGCTCGATCTTTCTCTGAATCAGTCCTACAGACTGATGGCAGATTGGTCAAGCTGGTGCGAGCAGCGCGATGTCGGCTCGCTCCTCCTCATCTACAGCTTGGGCAATATCTTCAGCAAGGGTGGCTTCGAACTTTTCCGGATCCATGTTGTAGCCGATGAAGCTGAAAAAGTTTGTGGTGAGCCCACCAATGATCCGTTCCCTCGCTAGCTCCTGCAATCGTGTGATCGGGAAGATCACATTGATATCGCGATCAGCATCATCGTGCGGATACTTGAGCTGATGGATGATCAGGTCGTCCTGTCGTGCATTCGATGGAATACGGCGGAATGTGAAGTCACCTAAGGGATGAGCAACATCCATGGGGTGGTCGCTCCTAAGATGCACCCCACAGGAACTGACGACGCAGACCGTGCACTCCTCGGGAGGTTTGGCCAGTCTCGCGAGGGGGACGAACTCGCTCTTGGTGATCATAGAGCCGGGATATCG
Source organism: Acidobacteriaceae bacterium (assembly GCA_030042915.1). Next base: position 2,449 of record JASHYS010000088.1, on the reverse strand, counting down.
CTCATTGATGGTCTGCCATAGTCCCGGGCGCAACTGACTGCCGCTTTCTCGGGGGTCGGCCGGGACACATGCCGGTGCAGGTAGCTTAGCGGCTTCCATCGTGAATCCATTCTCCCGAGCTTCGAATTAAGTAAAAATGGAGATGAAAATAAAGCAGAGCCAAGGTCGACGGATCTTTTTCCATGACCCACTGGATGAAGTCGAGATCCGAATTCTCGTATCGTAGAAGAATTTTCAGGGCTTCGATCCACGACTTGTTGATTTCTTTGCTGCCAACCTCTTCGTTACCATCACCCAGATGCAGGCGCACGAAGCGAATGAGCTTTTCAGAGTCGCCGGAAGCTACGGCTTCACGCAAATAGGGAACGGACATCTCGCTACCCTTCTCCGATGTTGTACTTCAGGGACTGGAACGTCTCATCTTTGGAGTAAGGCCGAATCTGCTATCTTCCAGCCGTGATATCGCGCTCGGCTAACCAACGATATGCCAAACCATCACTTAACCGGATCTCCGTTAAGTTCTGACTCCGCCGTGAGCCAGTCGTCCAAATCATGCCCATCTTCTCCCCCACGGCGCTCATATAGTTCATAAGCCCGTTGCCGGATCTTATCCTCATGTTGTTCTGAAGATTCAACTACTGCTGCCTTTTCATCAACCTCGTATCGCTTTTTCATTCTTAACGCTCTCGTTCTACGGTTAGTGAGGTTCCACGAGCCTTCATCGTGATCTTCTGCCTCCGCCCGGCTTTGCGACGACCGGTCCGACGCTCAGCGGGGGGCAGTTAATCCAACACCACGAGCATTTCACAACGGATTAGAGACGGTAGGAACAATTAAGTTACAGCCTCAAGCAACCCATGCAAAACTAGCTTGGGGGATGTCCGGGCACCTCGCCAGTGCCGCGGCGGACAGTTACAAAAGGGTAACGGTTTCTTCAAGCGGTTTCTTCGAAATGTCTGGCACGCAAGCGTCATCGGCTGGATATCCGACAACAAGAATGAGGAAGGCCTTCTCATGTTGTGGACGTCCTAGAATTCGATTCAGAAACCCCATCGGACTTGGAGTATGGGTGAGCGAGACCAGGCCCGCCAAATGGACGGCGCTAATGAGCATCCCCGTAGCAATGCCGACCGACTCCGAGACGTAATAGTTCTTTACTTTATGGCCACCGTCTGTAACCCCGTAGGGTTGAGAGAAGATGACGATTAGGTAGGGAGCAGCTTCCAAGTATGGCTTATTCTCGTCTGTGCCAAGAGGAGCCAGCGCATCGAGCCACTCCTTAGGGGCGCGGCCATGATAGAAGCGACGTTCCTCTTCTTCCGCAGCCTCGCGAATTTTATGTTTTAGCCCAACATTCGTAACTATGACAAAGTGCCATGGCTGCCGATTGGCACCGCTGGGCGCACTGCGCGCCACCCACAAACAATCGTCGATCACTTCTCGCGGAACCGGCCGCTCAGAAAACTGGCGCACCGTGCGACGACGCAGCATTTCATCGCGAAACAATCTTGCGCGAAGGGTCATTTCTTGGGGGGGAAAGTTCGTGGTACGTATTGAGAGGGGAAAAAACTGGCATGGGCAAAATTGCGCTCCTCGAAGGAAGTTGAACCCCTGATCGTTTGAACGATTCTAGTCGATAGGATTACAACGTTCTCCAGACCATCACTTTGAGGGGCGCTCGGTGATGGCCCTTCGAATCGATGCCCAGGGCGCGCGAGAGTCAAGAGTGATTCCCTTGGGTCCGGTTCGCACTCCCAGTCGGAGCCAGAGCCGGTTCAAGTCAACCGAAACAGGGTTATCTTTCCAGTTGTTGTACAGTTCGGTTAGCACGGTTGTTCCCGTTGCTTCGTCTCCTACCTCCAGGACACGTTTGACAGGCCGCTCGGTGTCTATAGTGGCCCGGGCTGCCACGATTGCCCGCAACGCGTCCTGTAGCCCCTTCCGATTACGGCTAACGTCACGAATTTTGATATCGGCGACGATGCAGAACATCGCACCTCCCCAGTAGGTGCGACCCCATGTGTGGGTTTTATCTAGGCCCCGGTCTCCAGACCTAGGCTCGCCGTTCGGCATTCCCTGAACCATGCCCTCCCAAACCTGCGTTGCCGTCAATTGACCGGCCTGGGCGCGCGCAATGGGTTCGACGTAGGTTGCCAATCCCTCCTCAAGCCAATGCGATTCGTCTGGCAGCGACGAGATAGCCATGTGGACGAGTTCGTGCGTCATCGTCCAATCCATATGCAGATCGGCATTCGTCACGCCACCCCCGAGTCGCATCCTCGATAAGCCCTGGACGCCATCGACGTCTCCCCATGTCGTTCCCTGAATCTCGTGACTGTCACCCGGGCGCTGGACAACGCTTACCCGGGCACGCTCAACCGGGAAAGTCCCGTAGTAAACTGTCACGGCCTCAGCGGCTCGCTGAACCCATTCGACGACTTCGTCTGTG
>JASHYS010000087.1 GCA_030042915.1 Acidobacteriaceae bacterium | reverse complement strand
AATCATGTCCACAAAGTGAATGCCGGCAAAGTTTCGTCCGATTGTCCAAACCAAAACGCTGCTGAACCGGAAGGCGGTCCCATTCACCTTGAAGCTGATCTCGATGCGGGACCCGACGCGGGCTGAGATGCGCTCCCTGGTGCGCACGCGACATCCTGAAAGACTCAGATTTTCGATGCGGCCTGACACCGGCACGCCATGGCTCATGATGAGCAGAACCGAATCCTCATCGACGGAATAGCGCGCTTGCAAACGCCGTTCCGGCGCTGGGACCGAGATGCTCGCCCCAAAGTTCTCCCCGTCCATCACGTGCCCCGCTCAAACCTTCAGCGGGAATCAGTGCCCCTCGGCCGGTTCCCAGGGCTGGGCGGGCTCCGGTTGCGCGGCTTCACGACCCATCAGCCGGTCATATTCATACAAGTCGCTGGTTGTCCCGAGCGACTCGTTGTATAGGCTAATGGCCCCGATTAGCTGCTTCAACTCCTCGCTGAACGCGTGAATCGCTTGCAATTGGCTCGCCGACGCGGGCAACTCGTATTGGGAGGTCTTAATAAACTTCTGGTAGCCTCGATCCACCAGCCGCGCCACTTCGCCCTTTACCACCACTCCCGGATGAATGGCAAAAGCAACCTCTGCATCTTCACGGCTGTCGCCGGCCAGCACCGGCGCCAGCACCGCTCCGGCGCCACCCTTGCTCACTAGCACACCTCCCGGAACACCCGCGAACGGCTCCATGGCAAAACCGCGCGCACGCAGCAGATCCAAGGTCTGATCGAAGTTCGGGTGGCTGGATTTTCGTTTCACAACAGTTTCTTCCTTAATTCCAATCTCGCACAGCAGGTTCGAGCTCCGCAAACTTTCGCCCCTCGACGGGCGGGTCTGCAATCGGCGATGAAAGTCACGAGCGCCCAATCGCATAAAAAATCAAAAACTTCTTTACACCGGCAAGGTCGGGCTCCGATAATCGCAATGCCTTTAGACCACTTGCGTTTCCCACGGTCCTTCCCCCGTCGCAGGCATTCTGCGGGCAAATCAAGGAGGAAATCTCAAATGAAATTCATGAGCTATGGCCTCGTCGGCCTGTCCCTCGCGGTCGCTGGCAGTACGCTGGCCGCGGCGCAAGATGCTGCATCTACGTCGTCAATGCCCAAGATTTTGCAAATCACCCGCGAATACATCAAGCCTTACAAAGCTGGCGCCGCGCACGACAAGACCGAAAGCGCTTTTATCGCCGCGGAGACCAAGGCCAAGTTCCCCGTTTACTACATCGCTCTCAACTCGCAATCCGGCAGATCGCGTGCGCTGTTCCTCACGCGCTATAACTCCTTTGCCGAGTGGGAAAAAGACAACAAAATGGTCGACACCAGCGCCACCCTCTCAGCGGATTTTGAGCGCGCCGGCCTTGCTGACGGCGAGTTGCTCGATGAGGTCGATTCCTATGTCTTCACCTACGACGAAGACCTCAGCTACCACCCCCACAATGATGTGCAAAATCATCGCGTCTACCAGATGTCTGTCTTCCAGGTTCGTCTCGGCCATCGCCATGAATGGGAAGAACTGGTGAAAATGGTGAAGGACGCAAACGAAAAGGCGGGAACCAGCGCCCACTGGGGCATGTACGAGATCGCCTTTGGCGAAAGCGACGGGACCTTTATCGCGCTTACCGGCGATTCTTCCATGTCGGCGATCGATACAGGCTTCGCCGAGAACAAGAAGTTTGTCGATGCCATGGGCGGCGAAGACGCTATGAACAAGTTCGACAAAATGTACGGAGACTGCGTTGAATCCTCTCACACCGAGCTCTTCACGGTGAATCCGAAGCAGAGCTACGTGAGCGAAGACTGGGTCAAGGCCGATCCGGCGTTCTGGAGGCCCAAGCCCGCTGCTGCGCAGGCTGCCAAGCCAACCCAACCTGCCGCAAAGTCCGGAGAATAGCTTCTCTGGCTCTCTCTTGTATTCCCGGGCGGCTCTCGCGCGCGCAGAGCCGCTCGCTTCCCCGTTAAACTGAATTGAGCCCGGGGCGCAATTCAGCAATCTCATCGACGAATCTGCGCAAACGGGGGGGCTCGAAATGACCGGGAACCCACGCTTGACGGGGAACTCTATCCGCCTTGAGCCGCTCTCGCTTGCTCATGCCGACGGTCTTGTTGCCGCGTCCGCTGACGAACCTGAGCTCTATCGCTGGAGTGCCGTTCCTCAAGGACGCGACGCCGTTCTTCGCTACATCGAGACTGCGTTGGCCTGGCGCGACGCCGGCACAGCCGTGCCCTTTGCCACCATTCGAATTGAAGATGGCGCCGTTCTCGGCTCCACGCGATTCTTTGATATGGAGCGATGGCCCTGGCCCGCGGGTCACGCCCGCCACGACCGCACAGATCCCGATGTGTGCGAGATCGGCTATACGTGGCTCACCCGCGCAGCCATCCGCACTGCGGCCAACACTGAGGCGAAGCTCCTCATGCTAACGCATGCCTTTGAGGTCTGGCAGGTATGGCGCGTCTGCCTGCATACCGACGCGCGCAACTGGCGCTCACAAGCCGCTATCGAAAGAATTGGGGGAAAAGTTGAAGGCGTTCTGCGTGCGCACCGCCTGGCCGCCGACTTCATCCCACGCGATTCCTATCGCTATTCGATTGTTGCTGCCGAATGGCCGGGGATCAAACTCCGCTTGACAAAGCGCCTTCGCCCGGTATAACCCGCCACTGCCGCGATCCCTACGCTTCCATGGCTTTGCCGTTCTCGTCCATCTTGCCAAAGATCATCTTGCCGCTGGCGGTCTGCAGCACGCTGGTCACTGAGATGGCGACAGAGCGCCCGATGAGCCGCCGCGCGTGATCCACCACCACCATGGTGCCGTCGTCCAGGTAGCCCACCCCCTGGTTGTACTCCTTGCCTTCCTTCAGGATCACCACGCTCATGCGCTCGCCCGGCAGCACCACGGGCTTGAGCGCGTTCGCCAGATCATTGATATTCAGTACTTCCACGTGATGAAGGTGGGCCACCTTGTTCAGGTTGAAGTCGTTGGTCACCACCTTGGCCTCCCACTTCTTGGCCAGCTCCAGCAGTTTCAGGTCAACCTCGCGGATAGAAGGAAAGTCGTCGGGCACAATCTGCACCTGGACTTTGTCGCTGGACTGCATGCGCTGCAGCATGTCCAGGCCCCTGCGGCCACGCTGCCGCTTCGAGCTGTCGGTTGAGTCGGCTACCACCTGCAGCTCCCGCAGCACGAACTCGGGCACCACCAGCATGCCGTCGATAAAGCCGGCCTCGGCAATATCGGCAATGCGGCCGTCGATAATCACGCTGGTGTCGAGCACTTTCGCGCTCTTTCTCGCTGGTTTGTCGCCGGTGAACACCACGCCCAGGGCGGCCGGGCTCAGCAGGTCACCCTTGCTGGCGCCCACCAGCAGGCCTACATAGGTCATCAGCAAAAGCACAAAGATCTGCAGGACCGATGACGTAGACGTGGACAGCGGCGCAGAGCGCAGCACCAGGCAAAACAGTGCGGCGCCTAAGATGCCAAGCAGGCTTCCCGCCACGGCGCCGATCAGCCTGCGCAAGGTGAGCGCCCGCACCCGCACTTCGAACACGATGACCGCGCCCGCCGCGGCCGCACCCGCGAGTGCGCCCTCCCAACCTGCCTGTAAACCAAAGGGCCGAAGGAAGTAACAAACCGCAGCAAACAAAATCACAAAAAGAAGACGTAACAGAACCAGATCCATATGGGCCTGCCTTCAGCGGCGGCAAATTCGTCTCCGCGATCCAGGGGGACACCGAAGGCGAGTATGCGCACAGCAGGCGGTGGTCGTCAAGAGGCTACGGGGGAGGGCTGAAAAGTTGGGATTAGGGAACAGAGATTAAGGAGCAGGGGAACAGGTCTGAAAACCCGAAAGCTTCAGCAGGCTCATACGCCTTCTAGCCCTGTTCCCTAATCCCTGTTCCCTGCATTTACGACGCCACCGCCAGCTCTGAATCCTGAGCGAAGCGCTGTGCGCCCTTGCGCGGACCACGCTTGCGCGTACTCATGATCTTGATCCGCTCCAGGAGCTCTTGGGCGGAGCAGTTCCTTCTCGTGATCCTGGCATCGGCTGCGTGAATCTCTCCGTTCGCGGGCTGCGCGTCATCGAACAGGACCATAGGAACGTACGATGCAATCCGCTTCAACCGCTCCACGAGTTGATTGCCGGTCATTTGTGGCATGCGGCTGTTGGCCATGACGAGATCGATTTGCGGGGCCGATGAGAATATGGCGATCGCTTCCTGGCCGTTGGAGGCCGAAAGCACCCGGTATCCGTTGGTGGTCAGCAGGAACCGGAGCACCGAAAGCTCCTGTTCGTTTTCTTCTACGCAGAGAATTACTTTCTTCGGACGCATGGCGAGGAAAATTGCTCCTTCTTTCAAGTTTCACGGCCGTTCAGCCCTAACCACGCGCCACTCCCCTGTTTTGGAAGAGGGCGCATGTCGATCAAATCGGCTCTGTGACCGCGAGCGGATCGCGAGCAGGCGTCGTTTTGGCGACCCGCTCGCATGTCTTGAAACCAGCGCTACACCTATTCGAGTGCAGCCACTGGCCAAACATCGGACGCGGCTCTTACAACGGGCCTGGCCTTCGCTCAGGGTCGGGTGGTTAGCATTTGGCGCGTACGGGGACCCACAAGGAACGCGCCGGGAAAAAATGTTTGTAACGCTTCGGAGAGTACGTCGGGCGGTGTATTGAGGGAAGAGGGAAAATCAGGTGAAGGTTGTCGTGAAAATCCGCGTGAAACACGTGGGAATTTGCTAGCACAAACACATCACATCACTTGCGAAGATGAATATCTGTTGAAAGCGTGTGTATCATGGCTGGAAAAGCTGTCCCGTTGCCACGGGAACGGTGCTGCCCCCAACGCGCACGTCCCTGACCCTTGCCAATTCTTTTTTTGCGGAGAGAAAAAGGTCGCTCGGCCGGCCGATTTCGACGCCCTGCCGGAGGTGCACGCGAGCTTCTGATGGCACGGCGCCGCGCGCAACCAGATAAGCGATCGCGCAACCGGCGGCAGACCCCGTCGCCGGATCCTCGCCGACTTCGAACTGCATTCTCGCCCGCCACTGCGGCGCGGAGCCTGGGTTTTGGCCGTCTGCACGCGCCAGAACGTAAAACCATCGCGCTCCATGCCGGCGCAGCCACGGCATTGCGGCTGCGTGATCGACCTTCAGCCGCCCCAGGGCCCCCACCGAACGCAACGTGACAACCGCAAAGAAGTTGCCCGTTGACACCGCCTGCGGCGTCAACTCTGGATCCAGGTCGTCTTTGCTCAACCCGAGCAGCGGCGCAACCTCTCCCCGCTCCATCTCGTCGCTAAACTTCGGCTCGGGCTGCAACATCTCGCCATAGGACCCGTCGTGCTCGGCAAATCGCACCGCAACAGGGCCTACATTCAGCGCCAGGGTCACCGCGTTGCCTTGCACCGTCTCCGGCGCATTCGCCCTCAGCACGCTCGCCGTCCCCAGCGTGGGATGCCCGGCAAACGGCAGCTCCTCCTGCGGAGTGAAGATGCGCAGGCGCACGCCCTCTGCCCGCTCGATTTCCGCCGGCCTTCGCTCTACGAATGTGGTTTCAGACAGGTTGAACTCGCGCGCTATGGCCTGCATTTGATCCGGTTTCAGCGCGCACGTGTTCATCACCACCGCCAGCGGATTGCCGGCCAGCGGCGTGGCCGTAAACACATCCACTACGAAATATTCGAGCTTCGCAGCCATTGAAAAAATCGCCAGGCCCTACGCTTCTACTTTAGGACGGACACCGCACGGCGATTTCAACAGGCCGGGTCGCGCAAAGATGGGATCAAGCTATCGCGCGATCATCGGCCGCGGCAGGCGCGTCCTGGCGCGATCCAGAAACAGACGGAGCCGTAGCGCCTCAGCGCGCTGCGTGGCCACAAGACGCATCTGCCTTCGGATGTGATCGATGTCCTCAAGCCGCTCCATCTCCGCTTCGTCGTGATCGGCATCCCGTTCCAGCCGCGTAATCCGCTCTTCAACCGTCTGCCTGAATCGCGGGCTGATCTCGAAGCTTTCCTCATACGCGCAGCGAGTGGTCATCAGAGGCTCCTCGTGTTCGGGAATGCCTGAAGCCCAAAATCCTTTGCGTCTGGCCTCAAGTTTCTTCTCTTGCTGCCGATACTAGCGAGGAGTAGTTCTTTGCGCCAGATTACGGACTGAGGCAACTTCGGTAACGTCGCGTCTGAAAAAGAGACACCTGCTCTTCAGTCCGCCACGATCCCCAGTTGCATCTGCGTTCCGCTTTCGAGATGAATGTTCTGCCTGGAGCAGGAGAACAACCCTGAAGCGGTGCTGTTCCCTGAGAGCATCACGCCCGGAATCCCGGTAGGGCGCGGCAGAGCGCGCATCGCAGCAGCCTGATGTGCGCTGGGATTCGTGTCCATGTCTCCGTGACCGGCCAGTTGCACTGCCCCGCTTGTATTCGAGCTAACCATTGGCATAGGCTGCTCGCTCAGTGGTGCGCCAGTCACGTCGCCTGTTGCGTCAGTCGTTCTGGCCACGGTGCCGCCGGCCATGCCGGTGCCGTTTACCGCTCCGCCGGCTTCGCCCGGCAATCCAGCGCCGCGGCCGCCACCCATCGCCTGTCCACCCATGGGTTCGCCGCCGCCCATCGGCGCGCCCATCGTGTCAGCGGCGCTCATCGAAGTCATGGCCATGGGCGTTGCACCTGCTCTTGCCCCGCGAATCAGCGTGTAAATGCCCAGGCTCTGCCCGTCCTTCAACTCCACCCGGTCGAACGCAATCCCTATCGCCGCTCCTCCGCGGTCCCTATCGTAAGCCTGTACCTCGGTGATGTGCCCCACCAGGTGCGATCCCTTCGGAATGAACGTTCCATCGGAGGTTTGCACCTTCTCCGTGGTCTTCAGCACCACGCGGTCGTCCACTTTGGCTGTCTTTGAGTCCAGCTTTCCCTCAAGCTCGCCATTGATTGAGCTCATCTCCCAGGCGTGCGAGGCAGATTCGTCGCCAAAGCCGGCCGCCCCCTTTGCGCACGCTGCTGCTGAGGCGTCTGCATTCGAGCCGGACTTCGTCTGCTGCGCTAGCAGTGGAATACTTGTAATGGCCACGACTGCCACCGCGAGGAATGTTGCGGCCTTCATTCCAAGATCGTCCATTGCTTCTCACCTTTCGTCTCCGGCCCGAGAAAGACAGCCCCGCGAAAGACAGCCCCAAGCAAGACAGTGTCGAACGGCCCGATTTTCCCCCCAATTGCTCGGATGCCGGACTCCCAGCAAATGATGTGCCATGAGGGCCTCAAGGCGCCCGTCATTGCGCATCGGCTAGAAGACAAGCCGTCGAAATCGTGAAGCTTAATCCAGCGAACGGAATAAAAGCGGAACCGGGTTCGAAGCGTGCAAGAACCAGAAAATCAGCAAGTAAGCGCAGGGACGGTTTCTTCCTAGCTGCCCGGCGACGGCGCGTAATAACCCTTGCGCACTTGCACCTTCAGGTCCTGACCCCCGTCGCCGTGGCAATCGACAGAGATCTTGCGGAACGCGCCATCCTGTTTGGCGTTGCTGGGCGTATAGCTCGCCAGGTACTGCGTGCGCAACTCATCCTGAATCTGCTGGAAGGCCGCTTCGAGCTTTTGACCGTTGTTGCCCACGTCGATGAGCCGCCCGCCCGTCTCGTCCGAGATCCGCTTGGCGGCCGAGTAGCCGCTGTATCCGAAGCCGTATCCGCCATAAAAGGCGCGGTCGGCACAAAGGATCACGTAGATGATTACGTTATTCCTGTTGGCCGCGGCAATGGCTTCGCCGATTTTGGTTCTGCTGCCTTCATCCTCGCCGTCGGTCAGAATGATCATCGCCTTGCGCCCGGTTTCCCGGTTCAGCTTCTCGTTCGAAGCCAGGTTAATGGCGTCATACAGCAGCGTGCCCTTGGGATCGCCCACGGTGGGAACTGTTCCGCCGCCCAGTCCCGGAATGCCTGACCCGTTGCCGCCGGCAGTATTGATCTCGGCCCGATCCATGGCGTGCGCCAGTGTGTGCGGGCTGTTGGTGAAGTCCTGCAGCAGGTCGACATTCACGTCAAACGAAACCAGGAAGGCCTCGTCTTTCGAGCGCAGCACCTCCTCAAGGAATTGGCTGCCCGCCTGCTTCTCGAGCGGCAGCACCCGTTCCTGGCTTCCTGAAGTGTCCAGAAGAATGCCCAGCGTCAGTGGCTGGTTGGTCTCGGCCACAAAGCTCTTCAGCGTCTGCGGCGCCTTGTCTTCCGCAACCGCGCACTGATCGCGCGTCAAATGCGGAACCAGGTTGCCATTTTTGTCCTTGACCGTGAAGAAAAGATCAACCAGGTTGACTGTCTGCTTGAAAGTGGCAACTGGAGTTTCATCGGGAGGGGCTGGGGCGTTGCTCACCGGCGGCGCGTCGGGCGAAGGCGCAAGCTGAGCCCATCCCGCCGTTGTAAGCGTCGCCAGGCTCACCAAAAGAACAAGTACTTTATCGCTAAAACCCATCCTGGTCATATAGACGGAAAAGCGACCTCTCAGGAAAGCATACATCGAATGTTTCCTGGCTGCCGAGCAACCTGCAGGCGCCTGCCGCGTCTGATACTCTGTCAGGTGCAGTCGCGTTTTCTGCTATCGTTTGTCTCATCAACGCTTGCAGGCGGCAGGTGGGGCAAGTTCGCCCTGGGAGGATGAAAAGGCTGTGAACGTCGGACCGAGAGCCATCGCGCCGGCAGCGATTCTGGGTTTGGGGTTGGTGCTGGGTTTGGCAGTTTCGGCGCAACAGCCGCAGCAACCTGCCGTGCCCGACGCCCCCACTCCGCAAGCGCCCGCCCCTCTTCCGGGCACCAATGGACCCATCACACCCGGCATCGGCGGGGCGCCGGTGCCGTCCAGCTCCTCTTCAGCAGCAGGCCAGGCGCAGCCAGAACAGCCTACTCCGCCGCCCCAGCCGCAATACGAACCGCCAGTCACGCAGCAAGGGAATTCGCAGACCACACCCCCTGATCAAGGCATTGGTGAGCTGCCACGCTATGTGGTTCAGGTCAACTTCGTCGAAGTTCCGGTCACAGTAAAGGACGGCAAGGGCAACCTCGTCTCGGGCCTCACCTGGCGCGATTTCACGGTCTATGAGAACAACGTACTTCAGCACCTGAGCCTGTTTAGCGTCGATCCAAGGGCTCTTTCCATTGCCTTTGTCATCGACCAGACCCTTCCCTCAAACATCATGGCCAAGGTGAACCAGTCCCTTGCCGCCGTCCAGGGTGCGCTTACTCCCTATGACGAGGCCGCTGTGTTTACTTACACAAACGGCGCGCGGGAGCTGACGGGGTTTACCGGAGCCGAGGGCAAGCGCTTGCCGGCGGTGCTCGCGTTGGCTGAAGCCACAGGCACCGATCCCATGATTCCCGACAACGGCCAGGACCCGTTTTCCGCTTGCTCTCTGACGGTGAACGGAAACTGCCCTGATCCAAACCTGCAGCCCGGACGGTCGACCCAGTCCCCGGGATGGCAGAACCTTCCCAAAGAGATTCATACCTTGAACGACGCCATCCTGGCCGCTGCCAAGGAGCTTTCCACGCGGCCCAAAGAGCGGCTGCGCATGATCTACGTCGTCTCCGACGGCAAGGAATACGGAAGCAAGGCCACCTGGCAGGAAGTCCGTCGCTACCTCGAAACCAACAAGATCACCGTGTATGGCACGCTCGTGGGCGATTCGGCGCGATGGGGCGAGGGGTGGCTCGACCGCTTCCACCTTCCGTTCACCATGTACGACAACATCCTGTACAAATACACCGCCGCGACCGGTGGCGATCTGTACTCCGAGGGCAACGTCAACGGAATCGAGAAAAGCTACGCCAAGGTCGCCGAAGAGGCGCGCACGCAATACACGCTCGGCTATCTGAGCCACGAGTCGATCTTCGACAGCAAGTTCCGCAGCATCGACGTGCGCGTCGACCGGCCCGAAAAAGAGGTGGTCGT
>JASHYS010000086.1 GCA_030042915.1 Acidobacteriaceae bacterium | reverse complement strand
GAGTAAGTGATGGTGTCGACGGCCACCTGCGCCACTTGAATTGCCCACGCATACGCGCCGTAGGCCTCGCCGTGATACTTCTCGTCGTCCCAATGGACGCCGGGGGGTGCCTCGTACCGGCACAGCGACACCACTTCGCCATGCGCGGCGCGATAACGCTCGCAGGCCGCGAAGAATTCGTCGCCCGTGTAGCGCTTGCCCAGGCCCGCATGCTCGCGCAGCAGCACAAGCAACTGCAGGCTGGCGCGCTCAATCAGCCGCCCGACCACCATCCCCGTTCTCGAAGCCACCGTGGGTCCGCTGTTGGGAACCATGCCCGTGTCGGGGGCAGCCATGGTCACATCGCTGTACTCGATTCCCAGCGCCTCGGCCGCAATCTGCGTCAAAATCGTGTTGGTGCCCTGGCCAAACTCGGTGTTCGACACCAGCACGCGCACTTTACCCTCGTGCGTCACGTCCACTCCGGCCAGCGAGTTCAGGTACACCTCGCCTGAGCCGGTGAATCCGGAGCCATGGTAGAACGCAGAAATTCCCATGCCGCGCTTGATGGCGCTGCCGGAATTTTCCTGGGCGAATCGCGCGCGGCGCGCGGAATAATTGCTCTCCTTGAGCGCGCGATCGAGCAGTTGATCCAGAATCACGGGCTCGCGCATCAACTGCTCGGTGGAGTTGGTGTCGCCTTCATGCAGAAAATTACGGCGCCGCAGGTCAACGGGGTCCATATGGAGTGCTGCGGCAATCTCGTCCATGTGCCGTTCCGTCGCAAAGATGGCTTGCGGCGCACCGAATCCGCGAAACGCCCCATAAGGCACGTTGTTCGTTGCCCAGGAGCGCGCCCGGATGCGCACATTGGGGCAAAGGTAGGGTCCGGCTGCGTGCAGCGTGGCGCGCGAAAGCACCGTGGATGAAAGCGTGGCGTAGGCGCCGCCGTCGGTGGCCAGATCGATTTCCATGGCCAGCAGCTTGCCGTCCTTGTCGAGCGCGGTGCGATGGCGCGATCGTGAGGGATGACGCTTGGTCGTCGCGGCCAGATCTTCGAGGCGGTCGTAGACCACCTTAACGGGGTGTCCGCTCTTCATGGCGAGCAAAGCCGCGTGACAAGCAACGTTGGAAGGAAAATCCTCCTTGCCGCCGAAAGCGCCGCCGGTCTCGGTCTGGATCACCCGCACCTTGTCTTCAGGCAGGTCGAAGACCGCGCGCAGCGATTTGAAAACGTAGTAAGGGCACTGCAGCGAACCCCACACGGTGACGCCGCTCGCGGTGCTGTACTCGGCGATGATGCCCTGGTTCTCGATGTAGAGATGTTCCTGCGCGCCGGTCCGGTATTCGCCTTCGATGATGTGCGCGGCGCCGCTCCAGGCGGAATCGACGTCGCCTTTTTCGAGCAGGAAGCTTTTGAGCACGTTGTCGGCGCCCCACACGATCACGTCCTGGCGCTCGCTCTGCTCGATGGAAAAAACAGGCGGCAGCGGATCGTACTCGATGTGGACGGCGCTCACCGCCTCGCGCAGCTTGTGCTTGTCGGGGTGGGCGACGAGCAGGATCGGTTCTTCGCAGTGATTCACCTTGCCATCGGCGAGGCAGGGTTGATCGGCAATGATGAGGTGGATGTGGTTTTCGCCGGGAATGTCTTTGGCAGTGACGACAGTGAATTCGCTCCAATCGATGCAGCGATCGAAAGCGATGGAGCGGATAATGCCACGCGGAATGGTGCTGCGCACCGTGGCGCCGAACCACATGCCCTCGCGCTCCATGTCGTCAACGTAACGCGCGCGGCCCAGCAGCTTGTCTACGCCTTCCTTGCGCGGAACGGAGGCGCCAACGATGCGGGTTGTCAAGGATTTCTCCAATTTAAGCGCCCTTGTTTAGATCGTGCAGTGTGGCTCTCCCTAAGGAAAAAGTCACGAAGCCGCCGTGGCCTCCGCGCGCAGGAATTGGCGAACTGCCGGCATGCGTGCTCATGGTTGACGGCGCGAAAATCAGCGAACGGATTGAGGGTTAGGATACAACAGTTCGCGCGCGCGGGGCGAACAGGCGGTGCGCAGTTCACAGTTCTAAGTTCGCAGTTCATCGTTCGCAGTCCGAAGCGCATCTGGCCGATTGAAGGGGATTGAGGGCGCGCGCCAACAAACTGCGAACTGCGAACTAAGAACTGTGAATTTGCGGCCCGAGCACCAGCGGGCCAGTTGGATTATCGATGAGAATCTTCCATCCTCCGTCGGGCTGCTTGCGAAATACGGTAGTAGCCACAAACGTTCGATGGCTCGATTTGCCCCCCGGCGCAGCGCCGCTGAGGACCCAGCGCGAAATGAACAAGGCAATGCCGTCAGCCTCGATGGTCCAGGTCTTGAGCTGCGTTGCCGAAGCTCCCGATCGCATGACCTGTTCGAAGAAAGTTCTCAGGTTGACCGATCCGCGCAGCGTTTTGCCCGGCTCGATGACGACAACAGCCGCTTCCTCATAGAAGCTGAGAACGGTTTCGACGTCTTTTTCCTGAAACGCCCGATCGAGAAGTTCAACGGCTTGTTCCGGGCTGCCGGCGATCACGGGTGCTCCTTATAGACGCGGTTCGCAGTTCACGGTTCGCGGTTCGGCAGCGCAGAATTCAATGCAGGTCCTTCGACTGCGGCCGTTCGCCCAGGTGAGCGACCTTCGCATCATTTATGCTGCGGACTGCGAACTATGGGCTGCAAGCTACGCGGCCAGCTTGGCCAGCGTGCGCGAAAGAACGTGCACGCCGCTGCCGATCCATTCGGGCGAAGCGTATTCGTCGGGCCGGTGACTGACTCCACCGCGACAGGGAATGAAAAGCATGGCCACCGGCGCGATGCACGAGACGAAAGACGAGTCATGGTAGGCGCGCGCCACCATTTTCTTGTAACTCTTGCCGGCGGCGCGGGCAGACTCTTCGAGCGCGGCGAGGATTGCCGGATCGCATGTCGTGGGCGGGTCGGCATTCACAAGTTCCGTGGTGATCTTTACGCCACGGCGAGCGCTTACCTGGCCGGTAACGGCGGCGAGCGCAGCCAGTACGCCGTCACGGCGCGCGCGGTCGATGTCGCGCACGTCAGTCGTCATCGTCACGCGCGAGGGAATGCTGTTGACGGCGCCGGGAAAAACTTCGCAGATGCCCACCGTGCCCACGGTGTCGACGGCGCCGGTGGACCTGGCTGCAGATTCGAGCGCCAGAATCAGCTCCGCCGCCGCGGCCAGCGCATCCTTGCGGCCCGGCATCAGCTTGCCGCCTGCGTGGCCGCCTTCACCTTCAATCACAATGCGCTGGCTGGCCGGCGCGGCGATGTGCGTCACCAGGCCTACGTCGATCTTTTCCTGTTCGAGCAGCGGGCCTTGCTCGATATG
>JASHYS010000008.1 GCA_030042915.1 Acidobacteriaceae bacterium | reverse complement strand
GATATCTATTCCGCGCCGTTCCTCGCCGGCAACTTCACGGCCGACAACGGAACAGCAGGAACTCCGCCGACCGCAACTGAGGCCTGGGGCAACTTTGCCGCGGACCCGATCCCCTCATCGATCAACGTCACCGGCTGCACGGCCGGAGAAACCTGGGCGCAATGCGCCTACGGCCTCGGCGGCATATTCCCGACCGCGAACTTCAACTCGATCGCCACGACTCTGGCCAACAAATACCTCGCGCCCAGCCTGGTGCCGGGCTGCTCCACCAGCGCCGACGCTCCTTGCGATTACATCTTCAACGAGATCGAAACTCTGACCCAGAATCAGTACATCGGCCGCATCGATTTCAATCTCAACCCCAATAACAAGTTCCTGGGCGTCTATATTCACCAGAGCGAAACTTTTCCTGAGACCATCCCCTTCACCGGCGCCAACGTTCCCGGCTTCCCTGAAACCAACGCAGAGCATCACAACCTGATGACCATCGACTACGTGCACCAGTTCAGCCCAACCCTGGTAAACGATCTGGCAGCGCATTACACCCGTTTCAACTACCTCGCCGTCGAGCCGTCCTCTCCGGTAGCACCTTCCAGCGCCGGCTTCTCAATTAACCCCGAAGATACTGCGGGCGAAGGTCTTCCCGTGATGAGTATCAGCAGTCCCACCGGCATGGACTTCACTTTGGGCTTCAGCGCCAACGGTCCTCAGCCGCGCATCGACCAGGTCATTCAGTTCGACGACAGCGTATCGAAGGTCTTCGGCAAGCACACTCTCAAGTTCGGCTACGATGGCCGACGCTTCAATGTTTCCAACCCCTTCGCGGCCGACAATGACGGCACCTACTCCTTTAACCCCTCCAGCAGCACCTACTCCACCGGCGACGGCGCGCTCGACTTTCTGCTCGGCATCCCCGGATCCTATGAGCAGGGCAGCGGCGCTACCATCCAGGCCGATGCCTTCCTGAACTACATCTTCGGCCAGGATAGTTGGAAGCTGACTCCCACGTTCACATTGGATTACGGTTTGGCCTACGCCATCGACACCCCTTTGCACAACAATCAGTATGAGGGCGAGGGCATTGCTTGTCTGGATCCTGGAGTCCAGTCCACCGTCTTCCCCACCGCGCCGTTGAGCGTCATCTACCCCGGCGACAAAAGCTGCACCAATGCCGGTTATGCCACCACCCGCTACAGCGAGTTCGGACCGCGACTCGGCTTTGCCTGGGCGCCGAACCTGGGCTCCTTCACGGGCGCTCCAGGCAAGTTCGCCATCCGTGGCGGCTTCGGCATCTACTACAACCGCACCGAAGAGGAATCTGCGCTGCAGACTCTCGAGACACCGCCCTTCGGCTTGAGCAGCTTCGGCGCCGAGGATTTCGGCGGCTCGCCCGAATTCGCCAACCCCTTCGTGGACATTAACGGCCTCGGCTCCGAGCCCAATAAGTTTCCCTACGCCTTCCCCACCAAGGGCGCGAAAATTCCCTACTCCACCTGGGCCAACCTCGAACCGCTGGATTTAAGCACCTACTCTTCCAACTTCCGAGCGCCGTACGCCGAGAACTTCCAGCTCAGCGTGGAGCGCGAGTTTCCATCGCAGATCGTCATGCGGTTGAGCTATGTGGGTTCGCTGTCTCGCCACAATCAGACCACCCCCGAAGGCGACTACGAAACCGCGGCGGGCCAAGCCGCGTGCGCCGCGGGAAGCGAATACTCTCCCATAGTGGGGGGCGATCTGAACTGTGTGAGTGAACGCAATCTGCAAAGTTATCTTTTCCCCCAGAATACCCTTGCCGACGCCTTCGATAACAACACTGGAACGACCGGCCTCGTCAGCATCGGCGAAGTGTCCTCCGAATCCTCCTCAAGCTACAACGCATTCCAGGCCGACATTACCAAGGGAATTACCCACGGCCTGCTTTTCCAGATCAGCTACACCTATTCACACGCCCTGGATGACGGCTCGAGCTTTGAAGACTCCGGTTTTGGCGAGAGCGGCACGCGCGGCTATAACCAATGGGTGAAGTCGCTCAACTACGGCGATTCGCAGTACGACGCGCGCCAGCGCCTGGTGGTCGCGCCCCTCTACGTGATTCCCAAATTCGACGGCAGCAACTTCTCCCCGTTGAATCTGGCCGTCGCCGGATGGGAGGTTTCGGCTATCACCACGCTGGCCACCGGCTTCCCTTATGACATCTCCTACGCGGGCGCGACATCCCGGTCTTTGTACTGCACCGATGACTTCAACTTCTATGCATGCCCCGACGTACCGGAGTATGTTTCCCCGGCAACCTTCGGGAATCCACGGGTTCGCAACGGTCTCGGCTACAGCACCTATATCACCAACACGGCCACTGCATTTGCGGCCGAGACGATCGGCACCTTCGGCGACCTCCATCGCAATCCCTACCACGGACCGGGCATCAACAACACCAACATGATTCTAGCCAAGAACTTCATGCTGTCGCCGGAGCACCACATCAGCTTCCAGATGAGGATTGAGAGCGACAACGTCTTCAACCACACGCAGTTCAGCAACCCCACCAGCAGTTATACCAGCGGCGTGTTTGGTCAGATCACCGGAGCCGCGGGATCGCGCGCGTCGCAGCTGGCGGCAAAGCTCTACTTCTAACCCCCCTCGATTTCATTCACCCGAGAACGAAAGCCCCGGCGAGAGTCGCCGGGGCTTTTGTTTGCGCCAATCCGAACTCACGGAGGGAGCAGGGGCCTTTAGGCCCGGGCCCTTGATGGTGGAGCTCACGCCGTCCTCAGATCCGCATCGGCATCAGCACGTAGCGGTACTTGTACTCCGCGTCGGGATCCTCGGGCCGCATCTGGCCGGCCGACTGCGCGTCCTTGAATTCCAGCCGCACCTCGCCCGCATTGTCGAGCGCCTTGAGGAAGTCGAGAATGTAGCCCGAGTTGAAGCCCACCGTGATGGCCTCGCTCGAGTACGGCGTGTCGATGGTGTCTTCGCTCTCACCCGACTCCGTCGAGTTGGCGCTGACCTTGAGCTCGTTGTCTTCAAGACGCAGGCGGATGGCGCCGGAGCGCTCGTCGGCAAACTGCGCCACGCGCTGGATGGCCGCCGACAGCTCGCTCGAGCGCACCACCGCGAACTTGGTGTTGTCGCGCGGCATCACCGCTTCGAAGTTCGGGAACTGCCCCGTAAGCTTGCGGCTCGAAAGTGTGCGATGGCCCACGCGGAAGAAGAGCGTGTGCTCGTCGTCAGCAAACTCCACCTTTTCGGCTTCGGTTGACGAAAGCAGGAGCTGCAGTTCCTGGAGCGCCTTGCGCGGGACGAGGACGCGCTTTTCGCCGCTGACGCCCTCCAGGGTCTCGCCCGGTTTTTCGACAAACGAGAGACGGTGGCCGTCTGTCGCCACCATGGCCAGGGACTCTGCCTTCAAAATCAGC
>JASHYS010000085.1 GCA_030042915.1 Acidobacteriaceae bacterium | reverse complement strand
TTCACGCCGCCGGAGTTCGACGAGGCGTATTACAACGAGCTGAAGGCCAGGATCGGCGAGCGGCTGACGGACGCACTGGATACCAAGGCGCACGGCAAGACGGAAAGCTATGCGCTCATCAAGCAACTGCAGGATGAGCTGACCGCCGAGATTCCCGCCGAGGACGCAGTGGCGAAGAAGAAGCTGGCCCACTATTACGAACTGCTGCGTGAGCGGCTCTTCCGCGAGCAGGTGACGAAGGAGAAAATCCGGCCGGACCGGCGCGCGTTCGACGAGATTCGCCCCATCTCCATCGAGACAGGAGTGCTGCCGCGTACCCACGGATCTGCGCTGTTCACGCGTGGTGAGACGCAGGCGCTGGTGACGGCGACTCTGGGCACAATGGAAGACAGCCAGAGGCTGGAATCGTACGAAGGCGAGCAGCGGAAACCCTTCATGCTTCACTACAACTTTCCGCCCTTCAGCGTTGGCGAAACAGGACGTATGACCGGTGTGGGACGGCGCGAAGTGGGCCACGGAGTGCTGGCGGAGAGGGCCATTTCAGCGGTCTTGCCCAGCGCCGACGAGTCGCCCTACTCCATCCGCATTGTCAGCGACATCCTGGAGTCGAACGGCTCCTCGTCAATGGCGTCGGTATGCGGCGCCAGCCTGGCGCTGTTCGACGCGGGCATTGCGCTGAAAGGCGCGGTGGCCGGCGTGGCCATGGGGCTGGTAAAGGAAGGCGACGACTATGCCATCCTGACTGACATTGCCGGCGCAGAAGACCACTACGGCGATATGGATTTCAAGGTAGCTGGAACACGCAAGGGAATTACCGCGCTGCAGATGGACATCAAGATCAGCGGGTTGACGCGCGAGATTCTTCAGCAAGCCATGGAGCAGGCGCGGCGTGGGCGGCTTTTCCTTTTGGACAAAATGGATGCTGAGCTGGACGGTCCGCGCACGGAGCGCTCAAAGTACGCGCCGCGCATCGAGACCGTGCAGATTCCTACCGACAAGATTCGCGACCTGATCGGCAAGGGCGGGGCGACGATTCGTGGAATCGTGGAACAGACCGGCGCCAAGATCGATGTGGACGACACGGGCAAAGTGAGCGTGGCATCGAGCGACGCCGAAGGCTTGAAGAAGGCGCTGGCCATAATCAGCGATCTCACCGCGGTTCCCGAAGTGGGCAAGACCTACCTCGGCAAGGTGGTGCGCATCGCCGAGTTTGGGGCGTTTGTCGAGCTGTTCCCTGGAACTGACGGCTTGCTGCACATCTCTGAGATCGCGGAGCACCGCGTGAAAGAAGTGAAGGATGAGCTGCGCGAAGGCGACCAGGTGATGGTGAAAGTCCTGGCCATCGAGGGAAATCGCATCAAGCTGAGCCGCAAGGCTCTGATCCGCGAGCAGAAGGCGAAGCTGGCGCAGACATCGCAGGCTGAGCCAGGAGAATTTGTGCCGCCCGCTCCGGTTCCCTCTGCGGCTCCGGCGCCGCCAGCGAGGCCGCGTCACGAGTTCGACGACCGCCAGCCAAGCTCAAACCAGAGCACCATTCTGATCGAGGGCGGCGAGGACTTCGAGGGAGAGGGCGTAGAGTTCGACGAGGAAAACGAACCCAACTTCAACCGCGCTGACGGAGCTCCCGCCCAGGCTGCACAGCCGTACAGCGGCGGCGGGGGCAGGCCTCCGGCTGGCGCAAACCGGCGGAGGCGTCGTCGTCGCGGCGGACGTCCCGGCAGCGGCCGTAGCTAAGATCGAAAGTTGGCAAGGGAGGACAGAGACCCGGACGAACTTGTCCGGGTCATTCTGTCTGCGCGCAGGATGGTTCTTAAGGAATACGTGCGCAGCGCTCGATCGCCTAAGCTTCGGTGGCGGGAAGCGGATGTTGCGATATCGGGCGAGGCATTCTGGGCGGCGGCGCGGTCATTCTGGAAGCATGTTTGCCTGCATACATGCGCCGATCAGCGGCAATGCACAGGGCCTCGGCATCCGTAGCGTCTTCGGGGAAGACGGCAATCCCGATGCTGGCGCCAATTTGCACCATGCGCCCCTCAAGTTCGAGAGGATTGTCGAGCAGCTCGGTCAGGCTGCGGCTTACACGCATGGCGTGGGCGCGATTTACAGGCTCCTCCAGGATCACCGCAAATTCATCGCCTCCGGTGCGCGCCACAGTGTCGGAGCGCCGTATGCGCCCCTGGAAAAGCTGGCTGACGTGCCTCAGCAGCACGTCGCCAATGTGGTGTCCTTCTGTGTCATTCACCTGCTTGAAGTGATCCAGGTCGACCAGCAACAGCGCTGCTTTCGATCCAGTGCGTCGCGCGCGCTCCAAAGCGCTGGCCAGGCGGTCCTGAAACAGGCGGCGGTTGGGAAGCCCGGTCAACTCGTCATGCAGGGCCAGGTATTTGTTGTGCTCAATCTGATCCTCAAGAAGCAGCAGGATCATGCCCACGGCGACCACGTACTTGGGCAAGTTCCAGACTTCGCTCTCCAGATGAAAATTGGGCAGGTAAGCTTCCATGAGCGGCGCAATGGTGAAAACATTCGCCCAGGCAAAAAAGCCCAAAATGGTAATGAGCGTGCCTGAGGTTGCGCGCCTGTAGGCATACCAGAAGTGAATGCCGCAGCCGAAATACACGGTGAAAAGGATCCCGTTCGTCGCCAGGTCAGAGCCGTTGCCAGGCCGGCTCTCGACTGCCAACAGGAAAACGGAAAGTGCAGCGTAAAGAATCACCAGCGTCCAGCGCAGCGTATGAGCGAAATCGCGCAGGTCGCGAAGTGCGATGGCCAGCGGCAGAGCCCCAAGAAGGATGGCCGCGGGAGCCAGCAGCCCATGTCCGATGGGAGCAATGGTGCTGAGGCCGATGTAGAACGTATTGGTGGCGAATAGCGCCACGAGCATCAGTCGGCTGGACAATCGCCCGCGATACGGAACCGATGCCCACATGAAAAGAAGACCGGCCCAGATGAGTGCGGATAAGCCAAGAAATGAAGCCGCCAGTCCGATCCAGCCGGGCAGGGGAAGGAACATGAACGCTGCAAAGTGCAGCACGATCATCAACCAGCCGGTCAGCCAGAGGCCGGAAGAGGGGCTTCGGCCATGCCGTGCCAACGACGCAAACGCCGTGGTAAGTAGAGCCACGGCAGCGACATCCGGAATTTTGCTCCAGTCCACCAGGGCAACCTCAGTCATAAGTCATACAGGTACGTAAGCAGCGCTGCGACATCGACTCAAGATTGAGCAACTTCGATCGTTTAAAGATAGAATCGATGATTTCTCGGAAACTTCGATAGCGCTTTGTAGTTACTATAACCGACTTTGGTATACACAAAAGTAACCTTGTAGTAATTTTCCCCGGGTATCGCTTTGGTTTGTGGAAAACTCTCGCATGGAGGCAAGCGCGAGCGCGCCTTGGAGGCCTTCCCCTGTACCAAATCGCGGCATTCCTAACCTGAGCCTCAAGCCGGCGGCGCCGTCGGCCGATAGCCGCTCTTGGTTCTCCCTGACCGGGGAGCCGTGCGCACAGTTGCGAGGAAGCCATGATTTCTCTCAAGAGATACCTTGATTCGACACAAACCGACTCGGCGGCCCGGACGGAGATCGGAGAACGGGAGTTGCTGGCACTGGTATTCGATGCCTATGGCTCAGCGTTGCTTGAAATGGGCGGCTGCAGCCTGCATGCCTGCCCGGGGCTTGGAGACAGCCTGAAGCGAGACCTGGTCGAAATCAAGAGCGGTTTATGCGCCGGGATGAGCCCTGAATCATTGGCGGCGACCGACGGCAGCGTGCGCGAAAGCTTGCGCGGATGGGGCCACGCCGCGGCCAGGCACTATCAGCAGAAAGCCTGCGAAGTGAAAGAAATGCTGCTGGCCATGGCGCGGACCGCCGAATCGGTGGGCGCGCGCGATCAGCGCTGCGCGGGGCAGATGACCGATGTAACGGAGCGGCTGAAAGCCATCGCCAGCCTGGAAGATCTGAGCCAGATTCGAGCCTCGATTGAGAAGAGCGCAGCCGAGCTGAAATCGTCAATCGAGCGGATGACGGCAGAAGGCAAGGCCGTGCTCGATCAGCTGCGGCAGCAGGTGGCCGACTACCAGGCGAAATTGGAGGAGGCCGAAGAGATTGCCTCGCGGGACGCTTTGACCGGACTCGGTAGCCGGCTCTTCGTGGAAGGGCAGATCGAGAAGCGGCTCGCAACCGGCAAACCCTTCTGCGTGGCTCTGGTCGATATCGACCACTTCAAGAAAGTCAACGACGATTACGGCCATCTGGTGGGCGACGAACTGCTGAAGCAGTTTGGAGCGGAGCTAAGGTCGGCATGCCGGGCCACCGACGTGATCGGGCGCTGGGGCGGTGACGAATTCCTTCTCTTATTTGACGCCACGCTGGCCGAGGCCGAAGCGCAGACCGAGCGCCTGCGCAAATGGGTCTGTGGCAATTACACCGTGCAGGGAAAGCCGGGCTCGGTGAAGGTGCGCGTGGATGCATCGATCGGGCTGGCCGCGCATGCGTGCGGCGAAACCGTGAAGGCGCTGGTCGACCGGGCCGACGCGGCCATGTACGAACAGAAGGCGGGATCGCGGCCTCAAGTGGCTTGAGGTCAGCGCCGCGGCTGGGCAACGACTGCCTTGAGCGGGTGCACTTACCCAGAAAACTCGCTGCCGTCGGCGATTTTCTGTGCCGGGCGTCACAGGGCAACCATCCTTTATTTTTTTCGCTCCCTGTATTCCCAAGAAATCCATTTCAGGAACGCTTTCCCGATTTCTTCCTCGCATCATCTTGAGTTTCTCCGCGCCCGGCGTGACCTTGGAGATGGACAAGCCTTCGCGCTGCGCTTGGGGACAGCTCTCTAGAAGCTGTAGACGCAGCCGGGGTCGATGAAGGTCAAGAGGGGTCTAAATGAGGTTACTGATTGCCGAAGACGATAGAGCGCTGGGAATGTTTTTGAGCCGCGGGCTGGAGGCGGACGGTCACCGCGTGCACCTGGCCTACGATGGCGCAGCCGCGGTGGAGGCATTTCGCCGGGAGATGCCCGATCTGACCATCCTCGACCTGAACATGCCGGTGAAGGACGGAGAGCAAGTGCTGGAAGAGGTGCGATCGCTGGATGCTGAATTGCCTGTGCTGGTGCTCACCGGCCGGCAGGAGGTGGACACGCGCGTGCGCTGCCTCGATCGCGGCGCCGACGACCTGATGACCAAGCCCTTCAGCCTGCATGAGCTGCGCGCGCGCTGCCGGGCACTGTTGCGGCGCAAGCGGGAAACGCGGCTGCAGTTGCGCGCCGGCGACCTGGAGCTTGACCGGCTGGATCATAGCGCCAAACGCGGCGACCGCCAGATTGCGCTGACCAACAAGGAATTTGCTTTGCTTGAGCATCTGCTGCTGAACCGCGGCGAATGCGTGTCGCGGACCGAGCTGCTGGACTCGGTGTGGAACATGGAGCCGGCGCAAACCACCAACATTGTGGATGTGTACATCAATTACCTTCGCCGCAAACTCATCGATCCGCCGCCGGGACACCTGATACGAACCGTGCGCGGACGCGGCTACATGGTCCCCGCCGAATCGCAGCCCGGTGTCAAAGTCCGGGCTGAAGCCGCCCGTGTTGCCGCCGCTCCTGCGGGCAGCATGGCCGCGTCATAATGCGTCCGCCCTGCGGCACGAAACCGATCTGACTCACTTGGAGGAAATCTTTCATGTCTGCCATTGCCGCCCCCGTAGTCCCCGCTCATTCACGCGTCAGGCCCCGCACCGCACTCGTAGCCAGCGCCGATCGCAGCTTCAGGCAGCGGCTGACGCAGACGCTCACCGGCCTGCGCTGGCAAGTGCGCGAAGCCGAAGGAGGCGCACAGGCCTGGGCTGAAGCCGAAGCCGCGCCGCCTGAAGCTGTCATTGTCGATTCCTGGCTGCCCGATCTCGAACTGGGCGAATTCCTGAGCGACTTCAGGGGAAGCTTCCCCGACGTGGATCTGTTGACCACGGCCGGCTCCATTCCACAAGAGAGTCCACGCGGCCCCTACCGCCAGGAACTGCTCTACGCGCTCAGGCGGAGCCAGG
The DNA here is from genome assembly GCA_030042915.1 of Acidobacteriaceae bacterium. The sequence goes on along the minus strand of JASHYS010000085.1, from coordinate 1,782 downwards.
AGACGGACACAGTGGCCTGGAACCAGGTCGTCGCGACGCGCAGCGTCAACACCCAGGAGAAACCACAACCCAAGGCAGAGCCGGCAAGCCGCGCGGCGGCGAGCGCTCCGGCTCCGGCAAGCGCCAAAGCACCAATTCCATGGCCCGCAGTGCCTTCGCAGCCGGACGGGGACTTGAGCGATCGCCTGCCGGAGTTGATCGGCAATGCCTCCTGCATGCTCGAGATCAGCCGCCGCGTGCGCCTGGTGGCGCCGCGCATGACTCCGGTGCTGATCGAGGGGCCAACAGGGTCGGGAAAGGAGCTGGTCGCGGAGGCTTTGCACCGGCTCTCCTCGCGCAGCCGCAAACCGTTTGTTCCCATCAACTGCGCGGCCATTCCTGAACCTCTTCTTGAAGCCGAGCTTTTCGGGCACACCCGTGGCGCTTTTACCGGCGCCGTGCAGGGCCGCACCGGACGCATCGAGGCCGCCGATGGGGGAACGCTGTTCCTTGACGAGATCGGCGAAATGCCGCTGGGGCTGCAGTCCAAGCTGCTGCGCTTTGTGGAGTGCGGCGAATTGCAGCGCGTGGGTGAGAACGAAACCGTGAAAGTGGACGTGCGCATCATCGCCGCCACGCACCGGCCCCTGGCCGAATACGCGCAGAACGGCGGCTTCCGCTCTGATTTGTACTACCGGCTGGCGGTCTTTCTCATTCGCACTCCCTCGCTGGCCGAGCATGCGCAGGATCTGCCCCTGCTCGTCGATCACTTTTTGCAAAAGCTGGGAAAGGAAACGCCGGTCAAGCGCCTCGACGACGGGGCCCTGGCCAAGCTGGCCGCGCACCACTGGCCCGGTAGTGTTCGCGAGCTGGAACATGTGCTGGAGCGGGCGGTGATTCTGGCCGGCGAGAACCCCGTGCTCACGGTGGGGGAGATCGACTTCGATCTGCGCGCGAATGGAGCGGCGAGCCCGCCGGCGATGAATTGATGCTGCGCGATGTAACCTCATCTCCCGTCGGGCTGGATGAGGCCGGAAGGAGCACGATGAGCATGGAAATCGAAACGCGGCTGAGCGATCAGATCGCCCGCTGCCTGGATCTGGCCGCGGCCGAAGCCAAGCTGACCGCAGCCAACATGGCCAACGTGGACACGCCCGGCTACCGCACTGTGGGGATGGACTTCGAGGCCGAAATGCGCGAAGCCATCGACGGCGTCGACCAGGGGCACGCGGCGCGAAAAGTGCGCGTCGTCGATGTGGACGGGTTGATCGCGCGGCCCGATGGGAACAACGTCTCCATCGACCGCGAAAGCCTGAACCTGGCCGAGGCGCAGCTGAAATTCAAAACCGGCGTGGCCCTGTTGCGGCAGGAGTACCAGCGCGTGATGGACGCCATCCACGCCGACAGCGGCAAGTGAGAGATGAGACGCTTCCTCAACGCGAGCGCGCGTCCGCCGGTTGCCATCCCGGAGTCGCTTTTGACCGGGGCTCCAGCACCTGCGTGGACGCGAGTCAGGCGGGAATCTGAACAGCACGCCATCGCGCCCGCAGAGGAAACATCGCCGAGTCGCCGGCTGGGTAGATCGATCGCCTGGATTCGCCGGTTCTGGGTTCGCAGGCCAAAGGAGGTTTAAGCCATGAACCTGTTCGCAATGATGGAAGCTTCAGGCGAGGCCATGGAGGCTGAGCGGATGCGCGCCGAAGTGGTGGCCGCCAACATGGCCAATGCGGAAACCACCCGCACCGCCGCCGGAGGTCCCTATCGCCGCCAGGAGGTGGTCTTTGCCGCCGATCAGGGCGACCC
>JASHYS010000084.1 GCA_030042915.1 Acidobacteriaceae bacterium | reverse complement strand
GCCGTGGCCGCTGGAGGCAAGCGTTCTTTCTCTTTCTGCACCTAGCTTGGGCGGCGCGCTGTTGCCGTTTGCGCCTGGTTGCGCGAGGGATAGCCTGGATTGATTCGCGGGGCGCAAGGATTGCAACTTACCCTGCATGCCATTCGCGGTTTTCAGGCGAGCAATGCCCGTCGTCGTACTCAGGCCCGCCGGGAGCGGGGATTTCGCTGTCACTGCGCCGGCCGCCAGCTGCTTGCCTTCGATTCTGCCGGCCACCGCAGGTAGAGCCGTGCCGTCGGTCCACACTCCACCCGGCGCTGCTCCCAACTTGGTATTTGTGTGTCCGGCGATCCAACTCGAGGTCTCGCCGGAGGATGCGCCAAGCGGCAGCGAAGCGCTCGAGGCCGCGCCACGCGGGAACGAAGCACTCGAGGTTTGGCCGGAGACTGCGCCGCGCGGCGAACTAGAGCTAGTCTTGGCAGATGAAGCGCCGGCTTGCCAGGCGCTTGCGCCGTTCGTTCCGCCCCAGGACTCCTGTGCCAGCAGGACTCCCGAGCTGAGAAGGCAAACTGCGGCCAGCAATGCCAGCCAGCGCGTGATCTTGTGCTTGGTCCTCATCATGGCAACCGTATCCTTATTCTAAGCCGCAGAGCCCACTGCAGACCCGGCAGCCGCTATCAGGCTGCGTTCTAAATGTCCCAGAACGCGCACCGACGACCACCGCTCGCTGGCAAAACAGCGTGCATTCTGACCCAACAGGTCCAGATCCTCACCCCGCAGCTCATCGATCGCGGCCAGCAGCGCCTTGGGGTCCTCAGCCGTCACAACCTTCCCTGCTTTCGCTTCGTGGGTAATGCGAGCCACCTCGCAATCTGGATTGACCGATGCAACGATGGGGCGGCCGGCGGCAAGATAGGTCACGATTTTTGACGGGAACGCCACTTCCGAGACCGACTGCTGTTGGGTGACCAGGCAGATGCCGCTGGCCGCCAGAAGGCCCCGGAACTCTTGCTGCCCGAGCAGCGGCAGGAAGCGCACATTTCCCAGTTCCAACTCCGCGGCGCGGAGCTGGATCCTTTCGCGATCGCTGCCATCGCCGACGAAGAGGAAAAGCATGGAGTCGTCACTGCGATTCAGCGCCGCCGCATCCAACACCACATCCAGCCCCTGTTTCAGCCCCATATTGCCGCTGTGCGTCACCAGGAACTTTTCTCCTAAATCGTACCGCCGCCGGAAGGCGCTGCCCTCCTGGGGAAGAAGATCGATGAGCGAGTCGTCCATGCGCGGCTCGAGCAACTCCACTTTCTCTTCGCTTACGCCTTTTGCCACGATGCGTTGCTTCATGCTGGGAGTAAGAGTGGCCACAAGCCGCGCGTGCCGGTAGGCCGCCCGCTCCAACCGATAGAGAAGCCCGACGGTCCGGCGCGGCAGCATGCCCAGTTCGGCGGCCGTGTCAGGCTGCAGATCTTCCACGTCGAAGACATAAGGAATTCGCCACAGGCGGCTGAGCAGGATGGCCGGCAGCGCCAAGCCCAGTGGCGGGGAAACTACCAACATTACGTCGGGGCGCTTGCGCGACAGGGCGCGGATCGAGGTGGAAGCGATAAAACTCGCCTCGTGCAGGATACGTCGCGGCGAGGTGACCGGATTGGGGATGTAGGCGTAGCTACGCACAATCCTGACCCCATTGCGCGTCTCGCTCGATGCCAGCTTTCCGGCGTATTCCGGCGGCACCTTCCACTCAGGATAATAAGGAAACGTCGTGCACACCACGACGTCGTGGCCGGCGGCAGCCAGGTGCTCGGCGCGATAGGTTGTAAACGCGCCAATCCCTGTCACTTCAGGCCAATAGTTAATGCTGAGAATCAAGACTCTCATCGACTGCCTTTCCAGCAAAAAATCCGTGCACTCGCTTCGCCTGCGCACAGAACGCAGGTCATCGTGCTCAGCCGCGCTTCGGCCGCCGGGAAGAACCGCCGCTCATACAAGATAAACCAGCGGCTTCTCGCACCGGAACAAAGATCACTTTGAGCAACGTACGCAGCCGTCTACACGGTCTGGCTGACTTCATGCAGCCTCTGCACCCACGAATCGTGGGTTTCTACAAAAATGTTGCGGAGCGATTTGGTCAGATCCCACGCAGGATAGTGGCCCCTCATCTTGCTCAGGTCGCTGATGTAGCAGATGTGATCGCCCTCGCGGTTTTTCTCCACGTAGTCGTACACCATCTTCTTGCCGGAGATCTGCTCGATCATCGTGAACGCTTCGAGGATCGAGCAGCTGTTGGCGCGTCCCCCGCCCAGGTTGTAGACCTCGCCGGCACGCGGCGCATCGATGAAAGCTGCGATGAAACGCGCCACATCCAGGGAGTGGATATTGTCGCGGACCTGCTTCCCTTTGTATCCGTAAATGTGGTACGGCGTCTCCGTAATATTGCACTTCACCAGGTAACTCAGGAACCCATGCAGCTCGACGCCGGAGTGATTCGGACCCGTCAGGCATCCGCCGCGCAGGCAGCAGGTGGGCATGCCGAAGTAGCGACCATATTCCTGCACCATCACGTCGGCCGCGACCTTCGAAGCGCCGAACAGCGAATGCTTCGACTGGTCGATACGGAAGCTCTCGGGGATGCCGTTGGCGTACTCTCGGTCGGCATAGTCGTAGCGCGTCTCCAGCTCCACCAGCCGCAGCTCGTTGGGGGCATCGCCGTACACTTTGTTCGTCGTCAGTGCAGCGAACGGCGCCTCAGGGCAGCTTCGCCGCGCGGCTTCAAGCAGATTCAGGGTGCCCACGGCGTTGGTATCGAAATCGTCGAAGGGAATGCGTGCCGCCAGGTCGTGGCTGGGCTGAGCGGCAGAGTGAACAATTGCATCCGGAGCCACGTCCTTCGCCAGTTCCAGCACCCCGGCGCGGTCGCGGATGTCGAGCTCATGGTGGAAGAAGCTCTTCAGCTTGGTCTCAAGGCGATGCTGATTGCGACGATTGTCGCCCTGCGGCCCAAAAAATGCCGCTCTCTGATTGTTGTCGACGCCGTGAATCTCCCAGCCCAGCGCGGCGAAGTATTCACATACCTCCGAGCCGATCAATCCCGACGATCCGGTTACCAGCAACTTCTTGACTTTCATTTCCGGTACCTCATTCGAACCCGCAGCACTGGCGCCCGCGGCGGCTCTAACCGTTGCAACGAATCTGGACGCGCCGGTCGCGTTCATACGCGCATCCGGTCACATGCGTCTACTGCTCAAAAGCCACAGCTTTGATCAAGTGGATACGGCGCGCATACGAGACGCGGATCTGTCGAGAGCGTGAGACGGCGCCAATTCGAAGCGATTCAGCGCCCACATAATCAGAAAGACTGATGCAATCAAATCGTAGCTAAGGTACTCAGATTCTCCACTGATAAGTCCAAAAATCCCGATGGGAGGAAACGCGATAGTGGCAAGCGCCAGCCCCGCGATCAAGAGCACCCTCGCAATCGTTAACCTCACAAAAAATCCCGTGCAAGCCACCAGAATCCCCAGCACCGGCAGAATCACAGCCAGCGGATGGACGAATTGCGCCGGCAGCCCGGTGTCGCCCACCTTATGCGCAAGTTGAAGGGGGGTGAATCCCTTGGGATCGTAAAGGAAAAACGGCAACGTAACACCGAGCGCCACAATCGCCGGAATGGCAATGCTCCTGATCGCCGCACTTCGTTTCCCGTGCTGTAACAGATACGCGAGCAGCAGCGGAGGAATCACGGCGAAGATGGCTCTGGAACTGAGTGCCAGGCCCAGGAAAACTCCCACCGCGTAATGTTGCCAACCGTTTGGGTTCTCGTCAAAGGTCCAAAGAAAAACACAGACGCCGATACAAACGTAAATCGTACTGATCGCCAGATCGCCGCCGACCACGAAATCGTCCAGCGCTCCCGCGCTTCCCAGAATCAGGATCAGCAGGTAAGCCATGGCCGTGGCGCGATAGCGGAAAAACTTCAGGCAGAAAACCACAAGAGCCGCCAGCCAGACAAGGTTCTGGATGCTCACTCTACCCATCAGATAAAAAGGAAGCGCAAGCATTACACCTCCGGGCCCCGCAGTAATGGGCTGGCCCAGATAGGTTCGCGCAGAATATGGGTACTGGAAGTGAAGCAACTGCCGGTCGGCAACGGCCAACTGATTCTCCCTGTCAGAACCCGGCCCCAGGACGTGGCTGTTTGCGATCGGATAAAGAACCAGATACAGTGCGAGGACCAGGCCGAAGTACGCAGCAAACCATCCCCAGTGAAGAGCGCCCCCCGATCGCAGCTGCATGCGCCGCACGAACACAAGAATCACACCGATCGCGATTGCTCCGGCAAGAAGAAAAAAAATGGCTTTGGAGTGAAAGTACTTCATCAATTGCTCCAAGGAACAGGTGATCCAACACGCATAGATCAACAAGTACAATCCTGCATCCCGCCACGAATTACGCATGAAATCTCCTGGGCCAGAATCTCCACTTTCGATCTTGAATGTCGCGCTTGCTCGCTCCGGCGTCGCTTTGGTGAAGCACGGCTCAGCTTCGCATCCCGACCCTGGCTAGCTTTCGGCGGTCGCGCCAGGCGTGCAGCACAACCTGGAAGAGCGCACCCGCGTACCCAGGTGCGACCTTAACGATTCGAAACGACGAAACCCCCATGTCGACGGTGCGATTAATCCATGACATGGGCACCTCGCAGATGTCGTATCCGCTGAGCAAGGGCTTAAGTCCCGTCTCGGCATTGGCGGCAAACCCCGGTTGATCGATCTCCAGCGTCTTGAAAATCTCAGAGCGGTAGAGCTTGAGGTTGTTGGAAATATCGCGCACATGACCGGGCAACAGCATGTTGGCCAGCAGGTGAAAGGCCCGGTTGCAAACAATTTTCATAAACGGGTAGTTGATGAGAAGCGATTCCTGCGAGAAGCGGCTGCCAATGGCGCCGTCATGGCCGCGAGCTACGGCGTCAAACAGGTCCCGGAACTCAGGAAGGATCTGAACGAAATCGCAATCCATGGTCAGTATGTAACGGCCCGTGGCGGCCGCATATCCGTCGCGCAGGGCGCGGCCCACCCCGTTGGGCGGCGTGCGGTCAACGAGTTTTACGCGCGGCTCCTTGGCAGCGATGGCGCGCGTAACTTCAGCGGTCCGGTCGCGGCTGTTGTCGTTCACAATCACAATTTCGTGCACGTAGGGGCCGTAAAAGCGCAGGATGGCATCGGTGAGCGGGCCGATATTCATCTCTTCGTTGTGGCAGGGAACGACGAAGGAAGTGGAATCATAGAGGCACTCGTGCTCAGCCAGCGAAACGCGCGGCCTCCGCGCCTCTTCGTCGCCCGGCTTTCGGGCCCAGATATAGAGCGTGCCGCACAAATCGCGAATGACGGGAGCATGTTCGAGAACGAAGGCCAGCGATTTCAGCGTGCGCAGGAAAAACTGAGGACTGCGAGGATGAATGATGTCGTACGGGATAACATCGATGTCGACAAAGCCCTGCTGCGATGCAATTTTCATCAGGAGGTATTTGCGCAGGCCCATTTCGCACTCGGCATTGCCAGCCCAGCGGCCGAGCGGCCGGATCACGCTCTTGAGAAACACCTGCGGATTCAGGTAATTGGCTTCGAAGAAGAGGATTTGGCCACCGGGTTTCAAAAGGCGCTGAATCCACTGAAGATTCTTGGCGTAGAGGTCATGGCAAAGGATCCCGGTGCCGACAATGTAGTCGAAACTCTCCGCAGGCAGGTCGTTAGTCAAATCAGTTACATGAACGAACTCCACGTTTTCAAGCTTTTTCGCCGATTGAAAGAGGGACTCGTCGAAAACCGCGGCGGTGATGGGGTTGCGTCCGCGCAGCACAGACGCCAGGTGCTCCGTCCAGAGACCGGTACCAGCGCCCAGTTCCAGGACTTTCTCGCCCGGCAGCACGTGAAACGAGTGGCGGACAGCAAGCGCGCGCCACTGCAGTTTAAGCGGAGAGGTGGCCGGATAGCGCGACCAATAGGCTTCTCGCGTGCGCTCCATCGCCAGAAGATTCGATTCGAGGGACATGAACACAAACTCCGTTCTTCACTCTTCGCTTCGACTTGCTCGATCCA
>JASHYS010000083.1 GCA_030042915.1 Acidobacteriaceae bacterium | reverse complement strand
GTGGCAGAAACCCACCTCCACCTTGTCATAGGCCACCGTGCCCTCGTCGTTCTTCACAGTTCCCTGGTCTTGCAGCGCCAGTTTTTCCTGGTCCTCAAGCGTCTGCCGCGGGATGGCGTTCTTGGCCCAGGCGTCCTGATAACGTTTCAAGTCCATCTGCGCCTCAGCCAGCAGATTCTGGTCGCGGTCCAGCGCGCCCTGCGCCTGTTCAAGCTGCGCGTCGTAGGGACGCGAGTCGATATCGATAAGGGCATCGCCTTTGTTTACCGTCTGCCCTTCGCGATAATGCACGACTGTGACCACGCCCGTCACCTCTGCCGTGATGGAATCGGTGTACATGGGCGTGACCGTGCCGATGGCGTCGAGATAAACGCCGATGCTTCCTTTGGAAGCGGTCGCCACCGTGATCGGCACCGGCCCGGTTATCGCGGTGCGGCGCCCTCCTCCACGTCCCGCGCCAGCCGGCGATGACGCACTTACACTGTGTTGCCGCCACACCCAAAAGAACAAAAGCCCAAACAGCACGATAATGACGGCCCAAATCCAGAGGTGACGGTGCTTTTTTTCGGAATCGTTGGGCGATTGCCCTGGAGCAGGATGCGAAACAGACAAAGGTTGGTCCATCGTCTTCTTCTTCTCGCAGTGTCGGTTAAGAACACTTGGCTGAATTCCTACATTTTCTCATATTCAAAATCGGTGGCAGGGCGTGCTGAGCCTTCCGGCGAGAAATGCGCTCGCAGGCCTGCCAAAAAAAGATTGCATGACCGTTCTGGGCCGGCAGAAAAAGGCTGGGTCGCGGCAAAGGGAGGTCCAACCGTGGCTTAACCGCGCCCGGCGCGCGGCTCGTTTCATGGACGAAGGAAACAGGCAAATAGTTGCAAAAACTGTCACCTCGGCCAGGATCGACCCCTGTGGCCGCCCGCTCCGGCAAGTTTTTCTTTGTCAGCGCCATGCCACAGAGCTCCGCGCAGCCGACGGGACGCGTATGCGAGACAAGATCACTCCTCAAGCTTTGATTTAGTTCGATGCCGATTGTGCGGCACGGGACACTGGCGAGAAGGCTGAAAAATGCGATCTCGAGTTGAACCGACCAAGAAACCGTCGTCCTGATCGAGCGTAAGCGTTCGTGCGCTGGCCGCAATCATCTCGCGTCCCGCTAACCTTCATCAAAATCCAGCGAAATCCTGCGCCACGGGGCGACGATATGGGTACCGCCATGACCGATGACCGCACCCGCTACGCTCTCTACAGAAGTGATAATGCACTCTTCGCCTCGGTGCTCCAGGAAGTCGATGGCCGCCTGGATCTTCGGCCCCATCGACCCTGGCGGGAATTGGCCCGCGGCCAAGTACTGGCACGCCTGGTCCAGCGTGATCGTGTCGAGCCACTGCTGGCTCGGCCGGCCGTAGTCGAGCGCCACGCGATCGACTGAAGTAACAATCACCAGCTTGTGCGCGCGCACCTCCGTTGCCAGCATGCTTGAAGCCAGGTCCTTGTCGACAACGGCTTCCACTCCCGCCAAACGATCGCCTTGCCAGGTCACCGGAATCCCGCCGCCTCCGCAGGCGATCACCACCACGCCGGCGTCGAGCAGCGACGAGATCGCCTCCGCCTCCAGAATCTGCAGCGGGCGTGGCGAGGGCACCACGCGGCGGTAACCTCCCGGCGAGACTTCCCGCATCATCCAGTCCGGCCTGTTGCTGCGAATGTCGGCGAGCTGGTTCGCGTCATAAAAAGGCCCGATCGGTTTGCTGGGATGCTGAAAGTCCGGGTCGTCACCATCCACGAGCACCTGGGTGATCAGCGTAGCCACTTCGCGCTTGATTCCTTCGCGGCGGAACAGCTCACAAGCCAGCCGCTGGATCATGTAGCCCATGCCGCCCTGGCAATCGGCGTCGCAGGTGTCGAGCGGCAAGGGTGGAACGCGCCGCTGGCCCTCCTCCACGCGAATCAGGATGTTGCCGATCTGCGGTCCGCTGCCGTGGGTGATGGCAATCCGGGAACCGGCCTTGAACAGAGGCTTCAGATGTTCCAGCGTCTCCGCAGTGTGCGCAAACTGCGAGGGAATGGTGCCGGGTTCGCCGGGCCTCGTAATGGCGTTGCCGCCCAGCGCAATCACCAGAGTTTCAGTCATGGTCTTAAGAGCCCGTCATCTCATAAGAAATTTCCTGGTCCGACATGGTGAGCGCCATGATCGCCTTGGCCGTGTGCAGACGATTTTCCGCTTCCTGGTACACCACAGACTGTGGGCCATCGATCACCTCGTCGGTCACCTCGTTGCCGCGATCGGCGGGAAGCGGATGCATATACAGGGCATTTTCCGTTGCCAGTTTCATGCGCTCGCCGTTGCAGATCCAGTGCCGGTAACCCTCGGCGATGCGCAGCGACTCCTTGGGGTTCGTTCCCATGGTGTCAAGGCAGCCCCAACTCTTGGGAATCACGATGTCGGCGTCGCGAAACGCCTCGTCCATGTTGTCCACGATCTCGAATTTGGTTCCCGCGCGCCGCGCGTTCTCTCGCGCCGCCTCAACCGTCTCCGGAATCAGAGCGTACTCGGGCGGTGCGGCGAGCACCACGTCCAGTCCCAGGCGCGGCATCAGCATGATCAAGCCTTGCGGCACGCTGAGCGGCTTGGCGTAGCTCGGCGCGTACGCCCACGTCACCGCCAGCTTGCGCCCGCGCAGATTGCGGCCCAGCTTCTCGCGGATGGTCATCAGGTCGGCCAGCGTCTGGCAGGGGTGGTCGATGTCGCACTGCATATTGATCACCGGCACATCAGCCCAGCGCGCCACTTCGCGCATGTACGCGTTGCCCTCGCCCGGAATGAGGTCGTGTCGGATGGCGATGGCGTGCCCGTAGCTGGAGAGAATGATGCCTGTGTCTTTCGCGCTTTCTCCATGGGAAATCTGCATTACATCGCTGGTCAAAAAATGGGCGTGGCCGCCAAGCTGCGTGATTCCTGCCTCGAACGAGTTACGCGTGCGCGTGGATTTGTCGAAGAACATCAGGAAGATGGTTTGATCGGGCAAATAGCGATGCGGGATGCGCCTTTTGAATTTACGCTTCAAGTCGGCGGATACATCGAGCAGGGTTTCGATCTCTGCCTCGCTGTACTCCTGCGTAGTGATGTAGTCCCTGCCTTTAAACAGCGCCTTTCTGGTTTCCAATCCGCACCTCTTCCTCAGAAATTATTCAGGTCAGTCATTCTCGTCTTCCCGCGCGGCCACATACGCCAGCGGGAAAGCAGCATAGAACTGCGCCGCTTCCACCAAATGGCGGATGGGGACGCGTTCGATCACGCTATGCGCCACGTCTTCTTCACCGGGACCGAAGCCGATTGTCGGCACGCCCATCATTCCCATCGAGCCCACGCCGTTGGTGCTGAAGGTCCACTTGTCCACAACAGGGTCGGCATTGTGCAGCGTTCGATACGCCGCCACCGCCGAGCGCACCAGCCAATGGTCTTCTTCGAGCACCCACGTCGGATAGTACTTCTGCATCGGATAGGTGAGGCCGGTATAGCTCGGCGTCTCGTAGCGCAGCACCTCGATTTCTGCGCCTTGCGCCGCCGGCAGCGCTTTTACCTCGGCCACCGCGCTCTGGAGCGTCTCTCCCGCCGTCAGCCGGCGATCGAGATGGACAGAGCAAGCGCCCGGCACCGCGCAGAGCGACGGGCTCATGGAGCGAATCTCGGTAACGGCGATCGTTCCCTTGCCGAGAAATGCATCGTCGCGCAAATGCAGGTTCAGCTCCTCGATCTGCGCGATCAGCGGGGCCATCCTGTAAATCGGATTGTCACCGCGCTCCGGCGCGCTGGCGTGGCAGGAACGCCCGCGCAGGTGAACCTCCATCTCCATGCGCCCGCGATGTCCGCGGTACACGCGCAGGTTGGTGGGCTCCGTCAGCACCACGCACTCCGGCCGGATGCCGTCTTCCTTGAGAATGTAGACCCACGCCAGGCCGTCGCAGTCTTCTTCCTGCACCGATCCCACGATCCACAACGTGTAGTCGCCTTCCAGTCCCAGATCCTTGATCAGCTTGCCCGCATAAACCATGCTGGCCATGCCCCCGCGCTGATCGCTTGAGCCGCGTCCATAGATGAATCCATCCTCCACTTTGCCCTGGTACGGATCCCAGGACCATTCTTTGGGATCGCCGACGCCGACGGTGTCGGTGTGCGCGTCCATCATGATCACGTGTTTCCCTGAGCCGATTCGTCCCAGCAGGTTGCCCATGGCATCAATGCGGATTTCGTCGAAGCCCACGCGCTCCATCTCCTGCTTGATGCGCTGAACCACAGGACCTTCGTGAGAGCTTTCGCCGGCAATGGCGACCAGGTCGCGCAGAAAGCGCACCATGTCCCCCTCCAGCGCGTTTGCGGCGGCGAGTAATCGGGCGGAGTCAATCGTAGTTTTGGCAGGCATGTTGATCCTCAGTCGGCAGCCCTTGAGGCTGCCCGTTCGGTGATAATTTTGGGTTGGTCTTTGGTGCGTGTGCGGCTGTAGGGCGTGTCTTTCATGGGCAAACTCGTCCGCAGCTTGCCATCGCGCTGCCAATAGGCGCAGGCAATGGCGGGCGCCGTGGGAATGCTCACAATTTCGCCGAGTCCCTTGGCGCCGCAGGCCAAGTCGGATGGATTCTTTTCGATAATCCGGCACTCGACCTGGGGCGTTTGCGTGGAGCGAAGCAGGCCCAGCGTGCCAAGCGTGACCGCCGGCGCGCCGTCGCGAACTTGAAACTCCTCGGTGAGCGCGTAGCCCATCCCCATCACCACGCCGCCCTCGATCTGGCCTTCAACGCCGTTGGGATTGATGGCGCGGCCCACGTCGTGCGCCGCCACCACCTTTTGCACTTTTCCGGCCTCGTCGAGAAGCACAACCTGCGTGGCGTATCCGTATGCCACGTGGAAGACGCGATGCGGCTTGTCGCCGGGCGCCGAATCGGCGAGAGGGTCGGTGACGCAATCGTACTCACCGTAGAATTCCTGGCCGTCGAGTTCCGCCAGCGCGCTTTCGGCGGACTTGTGGGGTTCCAGCGCCTGTTTTAGCGCAAGCGCCGCTCGCCGCGCTGCCTCGCCCGTGATGGTGGTCTGGCGCGAGGCCGTGCTGGTGCCGCTGTCGGGCGTTACCGCCGTGTCGGGTGCGTGGATCGTCAACGCAGATTTGTCGAGCCCCGCCGTCTCCGCCACGATCTGCAGCACCACCGTCGCGATGCCTTGTCCCATGCACGCTGCACTGGTGCAAATCACCACCCGCCGGTTTTCGACTTTCAGCTTCACACGTCCCACGTCCTTCACGCCCACGCCTTTGCCGGTGTTTTTGAAGGCGCAGGCGATCCCGGCGTTGGGATGCCTGTCGATCACGTCCTTGACCGCAAGCAGCGTCTCCTTCAGCGCGGTGCCGTCGTCGGCAATCTGGCCGTTCGAGAGCACACCACCCGGCTCAATGGCGTTGCGGAAGCGGATCTCCCACGGCGAAATGCCCACCGCGCGAGCCAGCAGATTCAGGTTGCTCTCCATGGCGAAGCAGGTTTGCGTGACGCCGAAACCGCGCATGGCGCCGGAGGGAATGTTGTTGGTGTAAATGGCGCGGCCTTCAATGTCGACATTTTCAAGCTGGTAGGGTCCGCCGGCATGCGTGCACGCACGTTGCAACACCGGGCCGCCCAGCGAAGCGTATGCTCCCGTGTCGGCGATAAGGCGCACGCGCGCGGCGGTGAGTTTGCCGTTCTCATCGCAGGCGGTTGTGCACTCGATCTGCATGGGATGGCGCTTGGGATGCACGCGCAGGCTTTCTGCGCGGCTCAGCGTGAGCTTGACCGGGCAGCCTGTGTACCAGGCCAGCAGCGCCGCGTGATGCTGCACCGACATATC
>JASHYS010000082.1 GCA_030042915.1 Acidobacteriaceae bacterium | reverse complement strand
CGCGCACGCTGCAGCTGGCGCTCAAAATGTATTTCTAAGACACGGGCCTCCTGTAACGCGTGTCTTAGCTTATCCCGCATCCGGCGCAGGTCACCGCTACGGATGCGGGTATTTCTTTGTTTGACTGCGGGCCTCCTGGTATCTGCGTGAGATGTCAGATTTGGCCGCGAAAAGCCCGCGGCTAAAGCCGCGCGGGTTTCTCGTGCGGAATTCAGCAGCCCAAAGGCTGCTGCTCCCTCCGATTTACGGCGCCGGATGTGCCAGGGGCCGGCCTGCTGGAATCGCGCGTTCAGTTGCTGTATATAGATGAACGTGTCTATTTTGAACAAAAACCCGCTTTCCCGGCGAAGAATGTTGCTGACTTCAGCCCTTCGTTTGGCTTTGCTCTGCTCTCTGGCTACGGCCAGCGGCGTCGCGCAGCCTGCAAGTCAGACGGCGCAAACACCCGGGTCCGAGCTGGTGCTCGAAGGTACGGTGACGGGCGAGCAAAACCAAAGCTACATCAAAGTGCCGTTCGCCGTACCGGAGGGCACTGAGCGCGTGACTATTACTTTTGCTTATACCGGCAAGGAGCAGCACACCGATCTCGATCTCGGTCTTCTCGACCCGGCCGGCCTGCGCTGCTGGAGCGGCGGCAATAAATCCACGCTCACCGTCGGCCTGATGGATGCCACTCCCTCGTGCCTGCCGGGCGCCATTCCAGCGGGCGAATGGAACGTTCTGATCGGCGTGCCCAACATTCGCGCCGCGGTCGAGTCGCACTACACCATTCACGTCTTTCTCTCGAGCACCGGCGCAGTGGCTGCCGAACCCGCCGTGCTGCGCGAGCCATTGCGCTCAGGGCCGGCCTCTCACCCCACGGACGAAAACCAGTCCGTGGGGGCCCCGGGCTCCCACCCCACGGACGAAAACCAGTCCGTGGGGGCCCCGGGTTGGTTTCGCGGCGATCTGCACATGCACACGGCGCACAGCGACGGCCAATGTCCCAGCCAAAGCGGCAAAATGGTTCCCTGTCCCGTCTTTTTCACGGTCGATGCAGCCGCGCGCCGCGGTTTGGACTTCATCGCCATCACCGATCACAACGCGAGCTCGCAGTACGACGCGATGCGCGAGCTGCAACCGTACTTCGACAAGGTGCTCCTGATTCCGGGCCGCGAGATTACCACCTTCCAGGGCCACATCAACTTCCTGGGCAGCACCGATTTGATCGACTTCCGCCTCGACGGACATACTGTCCCCGACGTGAACACGATTCTTGCGAGCGCCCAGCGCGTTGGCGCTATCACTTCGATCAACCATCCCCTGTCGCCCAGCGGTGAAATCTGCCTGGGCTGCGGTTGGACGCCCTCCACGCCGGTCGACATGAAATTGCTCACCGGCGTCGAGGCAGTGAATGGCGGGAGCCAGTCGCACGGCCTTTCCGATCTTCCTTTTTGGGATAAAGAGCTGAACCTGGGTTGCCGGCTGACCGGAATCGGCGGCAGCGACAATCATCGTCCCATGCAGCCGCTGGATCAGGTCGGCTCGATCGGCAGCCCCACCACGGTGGTCTACGCGGCCGAACTGTCGACGCCCGCAATTATCGACGGCATTCGCGCCGGCCACGTCTTCATCGATGTTGCCGGAACCCGCGACCGTTTGCTCGAGGTGACAGCGGAGGCCGCCAACCAGACGGCGCATGGCGGCGACTTGCTCGACGCCGCCGAGGGGATCGGGGTGCAATTCGAAGCCCGTGTCACCGCTGCCGCGGGAGGAAAAATCCATTGGATCGTGGATGGGCACGACCTACCTGCACCCACAAACTCTGAGGTCGGCTTGGATCAGGAGACGATTCCCTTGCCCTGGACAAGCGATGGGCGGCGTCATTGGATTCGCGCCGAAGTCACGGGTCCGGGCGGCAAGTTGTGGCTTATTGCCAACCCCATCTACGTAAACTGGAACCTTGACAACGACTGCGGCCGGGATCAATCGGCGCAGCCGAAGGCGTCGAAAGACGGACGATGATCCATCCGCACTTCAATCTTCAATTTGTGCAATTCCTGGCCAATCACCGCGAAGACTGGCTGACGCGGTTTTTCCTGCTGGCCAGCTTGTTGGGCACGGCCAAATTCTATTTTCTGCTCACCATGCTTCTCTATGTGGCGTGGGAGAAACGCCTCGCCATACGCCTCTCGGTGCTGGTTCTGCTGGCCGGCTCGCTCAATGGGATTCTGAAGATCGTCATCAAAAACCCACGCCCTTTTGTTCAGGAGGGGTCCTATCTGCGGAAGTGGGCGCTCACACCGGCCCAGGCCAAATCGCTGGCCCTCACATATTCCACGCCTTCAGGTCACGCCGTGAGCTGTGCAGCGTTCTACTCGTACTTTTTCGCTCTCACTCGAAATCGCATTCTCCGCATCATTCTGGCCGCCGGCATCCTTTGCATCGGAGCTTCGCGCCCCTATCTCGGCGTGCACTACGCTGAGGATGTTTTGATCGGCTGGGCCGCGGGACTGGTCATGGCCTTGATCGCAATCGCCTATGCCGACCGCCTCGCTGCCCTCTGGGCAAAGCTTCCCTACGGATACCAGATCACCTTCGGCGTCGCGGCCTCCGCAGTGGTCTGGCTGCTCGCGGCTGGCCTGCGTGGCGGACATATCGACGGCCAGGTGCAGGAGCAAGATGCATACTGCGGCTTCCTTACCGGCGTCGCCATCGCAGGCCCGTTGGAACAACGCTTTGTCAACTTCGATCCGCGCAGCGGCGGCGGCGCAGCCAAACTCCTACGCTACGCAGTTTGCATCGGCGTCACGGCCATCGTCTTTTACCCGCTCCAATTCGCCTTCGCCCTGCTCGCGTCGAGTTCGTCTGCTTTGGGCTGCGTGCTCGGCTATTTTGATTACCTGGCCGCCGGCGTTGCGGGCATGTTTCTGGGACCTTTGGTCTTCAGCAGGATGAAGCCAGGGCGATTACAGAGTAAGCACATCGCTTGAGGGCCAACTCTCAACCGGACAGGAATCAGCGCGACTGCTCCTGCGCGCCGGCTTGCTGCCGGACGGTTTGCGCCTTCGCCTTTCGATAGACGTTGGCGACAGCCAGCGTCCAAAGCGGGACATAATCGACTCCGGGCACGAGCTTGACCAGAAACGAGGGCAAAAACTCCCAGTGCCATCCCAGAAGAAAGGTCAGCACGCCGCCGATACAGAGGTCGAGAATGTCATCGGCAGGTGATGCTCCACCTTCGATGAAGAGAGGAAAGACGGCAATCTGGAAGATATCCGCAAGGATGGCCAGGATGAGCGCACCGCGCAAGCGCGGCCCCGGCGAAATCTTCACAGCGTTCGGGTTCGGATCCATTTGCTGCAGCATTGCATTCAAGCCCTGAGAGCATCGTCCGGGCAAAGCGTCGCGCGTTGGCAGCCGCCTAGGAGGACGCGCCTCACCACATTCTAGGCGAAGGGGTCATGGCCTTGATCAACAGCCGGAGCGGGCGCAGGAGACGGACCTGCCAATTGCGGTGGAGGCGAAGCCGTTCAGCGAAGGCGAAATCGACGTCGATCAGGCGCGTGGCGAGAATGCGGAGATGACGCCAGCGGCGCAGCATGCGGCGTGCCCCGGGATTTTCGACTTCGAGAAAAAAGCGGTGCTGCGAGCTCCAGTCAAGGACCGGCGCCGGCTGCAGCATGAGTTCGTGCCAAATCCGATCTGCGAGGAGTTCCAGCCGCTTTCGATCACGCGGGCGCATGCGCAGGCCCTGCGGCATGGGGATCCCGGAGTCGAGACGCGCCGCCATCAGCGACCCCAATGCGAGGGTGTTATTGAAGACGGGATCATCCCATCCCGGCACTCGGCCCGGTGGAAGCGGAATCCGGCGGAACGCGAAAGCAAGATCGAGAACCAGGCGCAGCCGCTCGAAGCGATGCCGCACAGCGTGAAGGCACAGATAGAGCAATTCGTCAGAAGGACCGAGAAGCTGGATGGGCTCGCCCTGGAATAGTGACATGTGCGACCGCTCCCAGAGGGCGTCCATGTCGATCAGGAAGGCGTGAGGATTTTCCAGGTCCTGGTGCAATTCGAGAATGGTGGCATGGCGCAGCCATCGGCTATGGTAGTCATCCGCGCTGCCGTAGGGCTCAAAGCCGATATCGCTTAACACGCCCCGGGCGCGAGCAAGGTCGGACGGGCGAACAAGAAGGTCAAGATCGAAACAGGGACGCAGCGCAGAGTGGCCATACAGCCGCTCTGCCAGGCACGGCCCCTTGAGCGAGATCGCCGGCAGATCGGCCTGACGAAATGCCGCAAGAGTGCTCCTCAGCGTTTGGGTCCATACCAAAGTCGCAATGTGAGCTTCGCGGCGAATGACGTCGAGCCGCTGTTTTTGCCCAGGCGCGCTGTGCGGGTTGTGTAGCCTGAGGCATTCCGCGGTCCAGGGCAGGATATCTTCGCGCTCTGCTACCTCGAGCAGCGCCGACCATTGGTCATCATCGAGGGGATCCTGAAGCTGCCCGCGAAGCAGATCGAGCAGGGGCTGCATTCCTGGTCTCATGCCTGTACTCTTCCCATGGCCGGCGTAAACCGCAAGAGGACCACTTTGGCCAAACCCGCGGCGACGCGGTCACTGCACACCGGAGATCTGAACCAGGCCCGAGGACAACTGCGGGACCGTATGCCCGGCGCGCGACATTGCCAACGAAGGAACTCCGGTGCGAGCGTAGGATTTTCCGCAATCCACGGACGACGGCCCGCGCATGTCTCCTTCCATATAGGCCAGGCCGGGGCACCGGGAGCAATAAGCCACATGAGTGCAGTGCGAGCAGGTGTGCAGGTCGCGCACATGCACTGCCCGCAACTCAGTGAGGGCCGTGGAATGCTGCCAGATTTCGCGGAAGGTCTGCTTGCGCAAGCTGCCACACGGCATGGGAAACTGCACACAGGGAAATACCTCAGCGAACGGCGAAATGTAAGCCAAGGTGTGGCCGGCGCTGCAGCTGTAGCCGTCGAGGAGGGCTTCATCGACCACCGAGGGGGGATCGCAAAACTCGTCAACGTTGCCAACAAATTCCTCGCTATGAAGAATTTCTTCGAGTTCCTGGCTCGAAATCCCCAGGCGCATGATTGATCGGTCACCATTCAGCTTCGGAGTGATGGTGGGATCGACCGCGAAAGCGACACCCAGTTCCGCGGCGAGCTGCCTGACGGCCCTGGTTTGCCCGGAGTTGTAGGTCATGAGGATATGGGTAATGGATGTCTTGACTCCGCTGGCCTTGAGCCGGCCGATGGCATCGATGGTGCGGCGCCACGATCCCGGCAATTTGGTAATGGCGTCGTGCACTTCAGCGCGGTGCGAGTACAAGCTGATCTGCACCTGCTCAATACCGAGCTGCTTGATGCGCGCGGCCTCTTTGTTGCCGATCATCACGGCGTTGGTCTTCAGCTTTACATTCATTCGCCGCGCCCGGGCATATTCCAGGATTTCAAAGCAATCTCGCCGCAGCAACGGCTCGCCGCCGCTGATGCTTATTTGGAAGGTGCCGGATTCGGAAAGCTGGCGGATGACGTCCTTGATCTCGTCGGTGGTCATCTCTCCTTTTCCGTCGTGATCGAGATAGCAGTGGACGCACCGCTCGTTGCAGCGCCAGGTGATATCGACATGCGCGCTGAAGGGAATGCCGAGAAGGGTCGCTTTGCGATTCATCTCTCCGAGCAGACTCATAGGACCTCGCCGGGGGAAACCGGTTGGCTGGAGACGGAAAGAATGCCGTGCCGCGCCAGCTCGTCGACGAACTCTTGGGCATCGGCCATGGCTTCGTCTCCCGCGACATCGAACTCAGCGCAGACTTTCTCTTGAACGATGCGGGAAAGAGGCGTAGCGCCGTCCGCGCCCTGCCAGATGGCGGTGCCCACGGAATTCAGCACAAAGATGGTCGAATCCAAAGTGGACATGATGATGGTGTCATCGCCCAGCGTGCTGCATGCGATGTCAGGACCTTGTGCAATATAAGTTTCGGCTATAGCCATGTGTCACCTGATAAGATCCCAAACGCGCTGGTCGGGGAAGAACGAAAGTTGAAATACCGGTACCGCGGCCACAAAGGCGCAGGCCGACTCAAACACCTGGCGCACCATATCCGCCTGGTGGGTGAAGAAGAGAATGTTCCTGAGGAGGCGCCTAACCGCGACTGCGGGCTCCAAGGCGTCGATGCGATTTTCGGCCGCCTTTTTCAGAAGGTACACGGCAGCGATGGGCGCCGAAACGTTCTTGCCGGGCTCTCCGAATTCGCCGGCAAATGGGGTGCCGTAGGCAAAATACCGCCAATCCGACTTGCGAACGTAAGAGGCCTCATCGGTAAGCAAGGTCACGTCGGGAGGCGCCAGCCGGGCAATGGTGGTCTTGCCCGCTTCGGAGACGCCGGAGAACAGGAAGGCCTTGCCATTGCGCACCGCGCTTGAAGCATGCACCAGGAAGCCTCCCTGGGGCGCGAGCATCAAAGTATGCACAATGCGCAGCACCGAATCAATGGAATAGGGATTCGCCGACTGAAGCACCTGTCCCTGGCGCTCAGCGGGACTCCATCGCGCCCGGAAGTCGCCGCGCTCCATTCTCCACTCGCGATCCTCGACCCAAACTTGAGCATCCGCATCAGGATCGGTCATATCGGGTTGCGTCAACTGGACGCGAAGCGCAAACTCGGGCGCTGCACCCGCGTTGATATAGCCCTGGTAGCGCCCCCGCAAAAGCCGCTCGAATCCTGCATCGGTGGTTTGCACCTCGATGGGCAGGCCGCCGATTTCAATCACCACGTTGTGTGCTTCGTCGCTTTTGGGGAATAGCATCGTATGTGATTTCCTATGGATCGGTCCTGCCGGAAACAGCCGGCACTTTATTCAAAATCAAGGGTTCTGCCCGGCGAATGGGCTGTGAGTTTTTTCTTGCGGCGATAGAGAACGATCTGGCCCGGCCGCAGGCTCTGATGGGATTGGCGTTGGACGGTAAGCACATCGCCAGGCCAGATGGCCGGCAACATGCTGAACCCGGTGACCTGCAGGCGCGCAGAACCTCGACGGCGAACCAGTTCTTCCACCAGATCGCAGCAGGCTGCGTCGAGGTGCGGCTCGCAATGGGCGGTTGACGGCACTAGGAGGCACTCCGGTTCACGTAGCAGTTGCCTTCCGTCGGCCCTTGCTTACCGCACGACAGGGCCATGGTCTCAAAGACCTTTTCGTGCCGCACTTCGGGCTTTACGTACGGCTTTTTGGCCGCGGGTTTCGCGGCCTCCTGCGAAGTTCTCTGGTTCTTCTCTTCCTTATTGCTCATGATTCTTCCTCGCATTTCGGGACCGGCCGGGTCTGTTTTGCTGTATCCCGGTCAGCTGAGTCTAAAACATTGACCTGGAGCCTTTGTACAAGCCGCCCGGCTCCGCTTGCTGGTTTCGCCCTGGTGATAGAGGCGCACTCGCTACTGCAGTCCTGACTGTGTCAGCTTGACCCCGCAATAGACCGTCGTACCGCAGAGGTTGGACGTGTTCTGCGTGCCATAGTAGATGCTCGATGCCTGGCCGTCGCTGGAGTCGTTGTCCACGATGATGGCACTGGTGCCATACGAGGACACGTCTCCCGTGTTCGTCGCGATTGGCGCCTGCGTATTGGTCGTGAGCGGCAGGGCGAAAGTGTACACCTCTGGAGCGTAATCTCCAAAGAAGAGATAATCCTGGGTGGGGCCGGTAGCGTCAGCGCTTCCCAGCCCGCACCCGCTGGTAATGGTTCCCGAAACAGTACTCGTGAACGTAAATTCGGTGTCGCTCACGAACGAGATGTTCTGTTCGCCATTGATCGCGTTGACGAGGTTACTTGCACAACCCGTCCCTGACGCGACGCCCGAAATCACCACCACCTGATTGTTGACGAACTTGTTCGTCGCTGTCGTCACGGTAACCGTGGTGCCGCTCTGCGTGAGAGCGCTGATCCCGTACGGCACGTCATCACCATAGAACTCGGTGAGGGGCGAGAACACCATATTGGCGGCAAAGCCCGCGCTATCCGTGTCGGTGTACTCAGCCGACGTGCTCATGGTTTTT
The DNA here is from genome assembly GCA_030042915.1 of Acidobacteriaceae bacterium. Next base: position 11,031 of record JASHYS010000082.1, on the reverse strand, counting down.
GCCGAGGTGAACTGGTATTGAGCGAGATCGCTGTTGGTGGCGTTGGCATAGGCGACAAGGATCTCTCCGTTGTTGGCGGCCGTGCCGCTCGAGATCCCTTTGGTGTAGTAATTGTTATCCGGCGCCGGGTCGTACATCATGTAAGGCCCCGTGCACCCATCCGTGCTCAGGTTCGCGGTAGCATCCACTCCCGGGGCGGTGCCGGCTGTAACGTCGAACTCGACCAGCACAGAATTGGTTCCGTTGCAACCGGCTACGACGTAGCCGACCTCGGCGGTCGAGTCCACGATGGGCGCGTCGGCGATGCCGCCCGCGGTACTGGTCGCGATGCTGGTAGGGCCGTAAACGCCTCCATGGGTGCCCGTGCTTAAGACGTTGAAGAGATTTCCGGCTGTATCTGCGACAAAAACATTGCCTGTGCCCCCGGCATCGACCGTGGGGGACGTCAAAGGATTGCCGGAGAGGTAGACGGGAAAACCGCTGGCGAGAGCGGGGGTTCCGTTAAAGACAGGCTTCACGCCATACAGGTAGCTCGAGCCGTCGCCGACGTAGAGGGTATCGTCGGAATAGTTCACAAACGGCGATGAATAGTTGTTGTAGATTTCCGGCGCCTCGGGGGTTGCCGGGAGGGTGGCGTCGTACGCCAATTGCAGGGGCAGCATGAAATCCGCCCCATCGCTGCCGGATGTACTGCCGGGGACGACCGGCGCTGTAGCGCAGGTCGCCATTGCTGTCCCGGTGTTGCTGCTGGTGCAGGCGCTTCCAATCTCGGTGTCCGTGCCGATGGTCAGCACATGCAATATCGATCCCATGGGCATGGGGCTGCTGTTGTCATTCTCAATGAAGGCGATTTTTTTGCCACTGAGGGAAATGACGGGCGAGGATTCCAGATACCCGGCACCGGCAGCGTAAGAGAAGATAAACGTGGGATCGGTAAATCCGGTGCAGAAGGGCGAGCCCGAACCGGCATAGAGGTTGTTGAGCCCCACGATATTGGCTTGAGAACCGTTGGTTCCTGCTGTGACGGAGCCCCAACTGAAATTGTTGAGAGGGCTGGCGGTGGCTGGGGTGGTGAGCGTTTCCTGTGTCCCCGCCGTCAGCGAGTAGACCGTAACCGTAGCGCCTGACGGAACGGCGGCCATCTCCTCGGTGTCGCCTTCGTTGGCAATGTTCAGGTTGATGGCGGCCGCCAGGTTCGTGGCATCGGTGGTCAAATTGTTGCTGCCGCTGATGGCAAATTGCGTGGCCGTAGTCGCCGAGCCTTCAGCCACCGCCTCCAGGGTGATGGATTGGGGGCCATCGTTGGCAGGTGTGATGGTAATTTTCGTCGTCTGGCCGGGAGTAGGATCATCATCGACGAAAGTCCCGACCACATAGGCGCGGGTGTACCCGGTGTAGTCGCCGATAGGAAACACCACAAAGTCGTTGGCGCAGCTCGGCCCGGCATTGACGTCGAACTGGTATTTGGCCGCGGATGTCGTTGAGGGGTAGAGTGGTCCTGCACCCAGCGAGACGGCCCAATCGCGCTTCAGCGTCCCACGGACGTCCAGGAGTGGAGGACGAACCGGTTCATGGGGCCTTCTGATCATGCCGTGCGCCAAAAATGCTGCGTAAGCGCGAGGGTCCTTGGCCATCTTGACGGCTTGCTCCTTGGAGTAGCCGGCCGTATAGACCACATGCCTGGTGCTCCAGTCCAGCACCAGCGGCATAGAACCGTCAGGCCTAGCCAGATTGCCCGCAAAGTCGGGCTTCACCAGCGGGTCCGGCTTGGCCACCTGGTCCTGCCTGGCCGCCTGTTCCAGCTTTTCTTGCGCATACATGGGCTCTACGATGACCGCCGCCGCCAGCGCCAGCGCACACGCCAATCCATTCGATGAAAAACGAAACGCATGGAACATCGATAAGCTCCGATCTCAAGGCCGGATACCGCGGTGCACGAGGTCACCTGAATACCCGGGATTGCACAAACCGCCTTTTGCCGCTATGCGTGAGCCCTGAACGACAGTTGCCTACAAGCAGGCACGCGTTTGAAGTTGCGAACACTTTTCGTAGCCGCGCGAAAACTATATCTACAGTGACACTGATTAAAGAACACAACTGAAGAATTATCAAGAGGAAAAATGCGCTTTATTGAGGCCTTCTGCGATGCATTACGAACGTACTGAAATGAACGCCGCGAAACGGTGCGCCAGAATGGGTAAATGGGAGAAGCGAGAGGCGGTCGGTTCAGGTACGGACGCAGAAGCTGCTGCCTGGATGACGTGCACGCAATAGAATTCTCCACCATCGTACCAAAAACAGTTCATTGCATCGAAAACAGGGCAAGGGTATCGAAAACAGACAACTCCATGAAAACGAAAAATCGTGACATGCATCCGCTCCAGGCTTATGGCGCGCTGTCGTCGCTGGGTCCACCGAATCCCATCATCCTGGGCGGCGGCGTCTTCAGCTCGAATTCGTGCGGGGGCTCAACGTTGAGCAACCAGCGAACGAAATAGTCCCACCGGCGGCGCGTCATGTAGTTGGACTCGGGGCCATAGCCGTGGTGCTGGTTGGGCAGCAGCAACAGATCGAAATCCTTGTTGGCCCTGATGAGCGCATCGACCACGAGCAGTGTGCTGTAAGGCGGCACGTTGTTGTCCATGGTGCCGTGGGTGAGCAGCAGGTGGCCCTTCAGGTTCTTGGCGAAGTCCTGGTTAGCCTGGTTGTCGTAGTTGGTGGTGCCGTCGGGGTTGGTGACGAGCAGGCCCTGATAGCGCTCGCCCCAATCGTCTTCGTACTCGCGGTTGTCGTTGTTGCCGGATTCGGCGATGCCAACCTGAAAGAAGTCGGGATAGCGCAGCATGGCCTCGGCGGTGGTGTTGCCGCCGCCGGAGTGGCCGTAGATGCCGACGCGGCTAAGATCAACGAACGGATACTTTTGGGCGAGTTCCGTGATGCCGGCTACCTGATCAGGCAGGGTGTTGTCGCCGAGATTGCCGAAGGAGACGTCGTGGAACGACTTGGAGCGCTGCGGCGTGCCCATGCCGTCGATCTCGACGACGATGAAGCCCAGCTCGGCGAGAGCCTGGCAATCGCCACGCGCCGCCGAGAAGGCGTAGGAGCCGACGCTGCCGATTTGCGGGCCTGGGTAGACGTGGTCGACGATGGGATACTTGCGGGCCGAATCGAAGTGCGTGGGCTCGAACATGAGGCCGTAGAGATCGGTCTTGCCGTCGCGCGCCTTTACGGTAATGGAGATGGGCGGTTTCCAGCCGGCCGCGAGGAGACGGCTGATGTCGGCCGTGCCGAGCGAAAGGACGATTTTGCCGGTTTCGTCGCGGATGACGGTGGTGGGAGGCGTATCGGGCGTGGAGACGGCGTCGACAAACCAGCGATGGCCGCCGCCAGAAGCGGCGATGACGTGGTCGCCGGGCTCAGGCGTAAGCGGCGTCAGATGCGAGCCGTCGAAGTCAACGCGGTAGACGTGGTCGAAGTAGGGGTTTTCGCCGGGCTCGCGCCCGTTGCCAATGAACCAGATTTGCCGCTTGACGTCGTCGACGCGGAGAATCCCGGCCACGTCCCAATCGCCGCTGGTGATCTGGTTTTTCAACTGACCCGTGCCCAGGTCGTAGAGATAGAGATGGCTCCAGTTGCTGCGCTCAGAGAACCAGATGAACTCGTTCGATTGGGGCAGGTAGTACCAGTTGGCGTGGCGGAAGCCGGACTCGTACTGCGTGGCCACTTTCTCCTCGTAGATGTCGCGCACCTCGCCGGTTGCGGCGTCGGCGACGCGCAGGTGCTCGTCCTTATGGTCGCGCGAAGTGGAGACGAAGGCCAGCGTCTTTTCATCCGGGGACCACTGCACATCGACCCAGTCCGGCGGGCTGTTGGGGCCCGCGCCGCAGGTAACGTTGTCGCAGAGGGTGGAGCGATGCTGATCGGGCGGCATCTTGAGGCGCACCATGGCGCCGGAATCGACGTCGATGATGACGCGCTCGATCATGGTGACGTGCTCGTCGCCGGGCAGCGGATACTTCCACTGCTGCAATTCGGGGTGGCCGACGCGTGTACTGACCAGGTACATGTCGCCGTCGAGGCGCTGATCCTGCTGGAACGTGGCAATCTTCTTCGAGTCGGGCGACCAGAGGACGACGGGACGATCGCTCGATGCCCAGCCGGCGTTGTCTGTGGCGTAGCCGTAGTCCTTTACGCCATCGGTGGTGAGCTGCTTTTCCTTGCCGGTGTCGATTTCGCGGACCCAGAGGTTCCAGTCGCGAATGAAGACAGCCCGCCGGCCATCGGGCGAGAGGACCTGGTTGCGAGTCGCGTTGGAATTCATGGATTCAGGCGAGCATGTGACGGCGACGCGATCGCAGCGGTAGCTGCCGCGGCCGGCGAATACTGTGACCGTGCTCAGATCCGGCGAGAGCTGGAGGTTTTCGATGGGCAGCTGGTTGGGGTCGAGCGTGCGGTGCAGGAGCGCGCCCAGCGCGGCGGCCATCCTGGTGTGATCGAAAGCGGGCTGCTGGGAGCCGGTGGCCGCATCGGCGAGGACAAACTCGAAGGTCTGGCCTGACGGGGTGGCCGTGGTCTTGCGGAACCAGAGGGCAGAGGTATCGCCAATCCAGACGGGGTGATCGACCCCGGAGATGAGGGGATCGACGTTGGCAGAGAGAAACTGCGCGGCGTGGGCATAATCGCCGGCAGTCACGGGCTGCTGAGCAAAGAGAGGTGCAGCGCAAAGAGCGAGGGAAACCAGGGCAAGTCGTCGTGTGGACATGACAGGCGTTGGAAACTCCGGCGAGAAAGGATGGTGCAGCCACTATGGGGAAGGCTGCAACGGTGGAACCCAGGGGCGAAATCTCTGGCGAAAGCAGTATAGCGGTTGCGGTTGGGTTTGAGTTCAAATCTCTTCTAACATTATTTTTATCATACGGTTAGCGCTCTGTCCGGTTGCCGCACCGCCTCGCTGCGCGGTCACACGCCTCGATGATGCGCATCACAGCCGGTTAAAGGAAGGCCGGATCAAATATGCGTGGCATATAGGCGGAAGCAAGCAGTTGCCGGCTCCTCTGTGGCAGAGAGGGAGCACGGAAACCATGCGTGGGCCGATACATGACGTTCTGATTCTCGGAACAGGATTGGCGGGACTGCGTGCCGCGTTGGAAATCAGCATGCGGACACGCGGCACGGCCACTATCGGCCTGGTGTCGAAAGTACAAGTGATGCGCTCCCATTCCGTGTGTGCAGAGGGAGGCACGGGAGCCGTGATGCGTCCCGAAGAGGGCGACAGCCTGGAGCTGCATGCCTGGGACACGGTGAAAGGCTCCGATTTTCTGGCCGACCAGGACGTAGTGGATCGGTTTGTCGAGGCCTCGCCCAACGAGATCCGTCTACTGGAGCACTGGGGAGTGCCGTGGTCGCGCCGCGAGGACGGGCGCATCATGCAGCGGCCCTTTGGCGGGCATTCGTTTCCGCGCGCCTGCATGGCGGCCGACAAAACCGGCTTCTTCGAGATGCAGGCCCTCTATGACACGCTGCAAAGGTACACCAACTTCGCGCGCTACGACGAGTGTTTCGTCACTTCCCTGCTTTTTGATGGCGGCCGCTTCGCGGGAGTCACTTTCTACGATTTGCCCACAGGCGAGTTTCTGGTGTTGCGCGCGAAAGCGCTCCTGATCGCGTCGGGGGGACTGGGAAATCTCTACGGCTTCACCACCTATTCGCAAACCGTGACCGGCGACGGGCAAGCCATGGCATATCGCACGGGGCTGGCGCTAGAAGATCCAGAGTTTCTGCAATTCCACCCCACAGGACTCGTTCCCTCGGGAATCCTGATGACTGAAGGCTGCCGCGGAGAAGGCGGCTACCTGCGCAACAACAAGGGCGAGCGCTTTATGGAGAAGTACGCGCCGAAGATGATGGAACTGGCGCCCCGCGACATTGTTTCCCGCTCGGAGATGACGGAGATTCTGGAGGGGAGCGGCTTTCCGGGAGCCGAGGGGCTGGAGTCGATCGAGCTGGATCTGACTCACCTGGGCGCAGAACGGATCAACAAGCGGCTGCCCTTGATCCGCGAAGTGTGCATGAAGTTTCTGGGCATCGACCCGATCGGCCGGCCGATCCCCATCCGGCCCGTGGCTCACTATTCGATGGGAGGCATCGAGGCAGACATCGACGGGCGTACCCAGGTGGAGAACATCTGGGCTGCCGGCGAGGTGGCCTGCCATTCGATGCACGGCGCCAACCGGCTGGGGTGCAATTCGACGGCAGAGTGTCTTGTCTGGGGCGGTATCACCGGAAACGGAATCGCGAAATATCTCGACACGAGTCCGGTGGCGGCCGAGGTCCCGGAAAGAAAGTTCCACGAAGAGGAGAGTCGCATTTTTTCCGGTCTGCTGGAGCTGAAGGGAACGGAGAGTCCCTCGCAAATCCGCCGCGAACTGCGGGCTTCGATGGACAAGCATGCCGGTGTGTATCGCAATGGCAAGTCAATGCAGGAAGGGCTGGATAAGATTGCGGAACTGAAGCAGCGCGCAAAACAAATCGAGGTTGTGGACAAGGGCCGCATTTACAACACCAACCTGGTGCAGACGCTGGAGACCGAAAACATGCTGGACCTGGCTGAGGTGCTGCTGACAGCAGGCCTCAAACGCGAGGAGTCGCGTGGAGCGCACGCGCGAACGGATTTTCCTGCGCGCGACGACCAACGGTTCCTGGCGCACACCATGGCCTATTGGACCGCCAGCGCTCCGGAGATCAAATACAAGCCGGTGACGATTACCAACTGGAAACCGGTGGAGCGGAAGTATTAGGGTCTGCTGAAGTCGGACGGTAACTCTGTAGTCTTGGCCGCGGAGTGGCGGGGGCAGAGAGGCCAGACATGAAGCGATACGATAACCGGCTCGGGTTGTGGGGATGGCTCGGCGGAGGCCGCTGGGGCATTGAGCGCTACGCATACGCCCTGCATCGCATCACGGGGCTGGGAATTCTTTTCTACTTTCTGCTCCATATTGTTGTCGCCAGTCTGCGCGCTAAGGGAATCTATCTCTGGGCCGGCGAGGGGATTTTGCACGGGCCCGTCTTCAGCTTCGGCGAATACCTGGTCTTTGCTGCCTTTGCTTATCACGCTGCGAACGGAATGCGCCTGGTGTTGGTCGAACTTGGAATGGCGGTGGGCAAGCCAATGGAGCCCGTGTATCCCTACAGGACCTCGCTCAATGTGCAGCGTCCGCTACTGATTCTGATGATGATCCTGGTGCTTGTTCTGCTCATCGCAGGCGGCTACGCAGCTCTGACGAGGTAGGAGGAGAAATGAACGGAGCGAGATCGTGGACCTGGCACATGGCAGCGGGCGTGGCGCTGGTTTTCCTGCTCGGCCTGCACATGTTCATCATGCACGTGGCAGGAAGCGGGCACGTCTTTGCTCCCTACGGTGACGATCCTGACTCCATTGCGAACGTTATCTTTCGTGATGGCCGGCTGTTCTTCACGGTCACCTACATTCTCCTGCTTGGCGTGGCGCTTTATCACGGCCTGTATGGCCTGCGGACGATCCTGCTGGAATTGACGCTGAAACCTGCCGTTGAAAAGGCAATCACGATGGCCCTGGTGCTTCTTGGCCTGGGCCTCTTCGGCCTGGGCACGTGGGCCGCTATTGCCGCGCACAACATGGCGCTGGCAGGCGCGAGGGGGTAGCATGGCCGCGGAAACCAGGAACAGCCCGAAACAAATTGCTTTCCATGTGACCCGTTATTCCCCGCAGAGCGATCGCGCTCCCTACGTGAAGACCTATGCGGTTCCCGTCAGCGATGGCATGACCGTTCTCGATGGCCTGCACTATATCAAGGAGCACCTCGATGCCACGCTGGCGTGGCGATCTTCCTGTCGCATGGGTATCTGCGGTTCCTGCGGAATGCTTCTGAACGGGAGCCCGGGCCTGGCCTGCAACACGCAAATTCTGCACATCGCGAAGGCTGGCCTTACGGTGGGCCCGTTACCGAACTTTGCAATCATTCGCGATCTGGTCCCCGATCTGGGCCCCATGTTCGAGAAGCACCGATCCGTAAGGCCCTATATTGTTCGCGCCGACGAAGAGGAAATCAATGACCCGGCGGGGGAGTTCTACCAGTCCCCCGAAGAAATGGAACACTACCTCCAATTCGCCTACTGCATCAAATGCGGCTGCTGCATGGCTGCTTGCCCCACGCTCGCAACCGACGCGCGTTATTTCGGCCCCATGCCTTTGACCGCGGCAGAACGCTACAACGCGGATGGGCGCGACACGGGCAGCGAATTGCGCAAGGCGCCAACGGCCGTAACGCAAGGCGTTTTCCGTTGTCACTATGCGGGCGAGTGCTCGCGGGTTTGCCCCAAGGGGGTGGACCCGGCCAAGGCTCTGCAGCTTTTGAAGCGACGGCTGGTGCTGGACTATCTTCATTTGTCGCGACAGCCTGCGCCCTGCGGGAAATTGCATGGCCCTGGGAACGGCCAACTGCTTGCCGGAATCGCTGCGGCCCCGCGAAAGACGGTGGAACCCGGAAGTTTGAATAAGGTGTTTATTATCACAGACAATCCGCCGCGGTCCGGGTGAAATTTGAGCAGGGGGGAGCGATTTTTTGCCTTCTTTTTCGCGTTGTCACGACCCCGCTGATGCGAAAAACTGACCGGTCAAATTCGTCTCCCGACATCGTTTGAGTGAATCCGGAGGATTCGATGGCCAACGCGAAACAGGACGCTCTGGAGTATCACAGTGGCGCACGGCCGGGGAAGCTCGAAGTAGTTTCTACCAAGCCATGCCGCACGCAACGCGACCTCAGCCTGGCTTATACGCCGGGCGTGGCTGTGCCCTGTCTGGAAATTGCAAAGAATCCGCCCGACGCCTTCAAGTACACCGCAAAAGGCAATCTGGTTGCGGTCATCAGCAATGGTACGGCGGTTCTGGGTCTCGGCGACATCGGGGCGCTGGCCGGCAAGCCGGTGATGGAGGGCAAAGGCGTCCTCTTCAAGAGATTCGCGGACATCGATGTGTTCGACATCGAGTTGAATACACACGATCCCGACGAAATTATCCGCACCTGCCAGTTGCTCGAGCCCACTTTCGGCGGCATCAACCTTGAAGACATCAAGGCGCCGGAATGTTTCTATATCGAGCAGACGCTGCGCAAGACCATGAAGATCCCGGTTTTCCACGACGACCAGCATGGCACGGCCATCATTTCGGGCGCGGCGCTGGTGAATGCGCTGGAGCTCACGGGCAAGAAGATTGATGAGGTCAAGGTGGTGGTCAATGGCGCCGGGGCGGCGGGCATTGCCTGCGCCGAGCACTATCTCCTGCTCGGTGTGCGGCGCGAAAATCTCATCCTGGCAGACAGTAAGGGCGTGGTCTACAAAGGGCGCAAGGAGGGGATGAACCCCTATAAGGAGCGGCTGGCGCAGGACACGCCGCTGCGCACTCTGGCTGAGGCCGCCGTGGGCGCTGACGTTTTGCTCGGCGTGTCCGTCAAGGGCGCGTTCACGGCGGAGATGATTGCGTCGCTCGCGCCGCGGCCTGTGGTCTTTGCCATGGCCAATCCGGACCCGGAAATTACCTACGAGGAAGCCAAGGCCGTCCGCGACGACATCATCATGGCCACCGGCCGCTCCGACTATCCGAACCAGGTGAACAACGTCCTGGGCTTTCCCTTCATCTTCCGCGGTGCGCTCGATGTACGCGCCACTGTTGTCAATGCGGAAATGGAACTGGCCGCCACGCATGCGCTTGCCGCGTTGGCCAAGGAGGACGTCCCCGACTCCGTGCGGCGCGCTTACGGTGGGACCGCGCTCAAGTTCGGGCCGGAATATATCATTCCCAAGCCATTCGATCGGCGGGTGCTGATCTGGGAAGCGAGCGCCGTGGCCCAGGCAGCGATGGAGACCGGCGTGGCGCAGAATCCGGTGGACCTTGCAGAGTACCGCGAATCTCTCGAGAAGCTGCTGGGTAAGGCACACGAACTGATGCGGACGATGATTCACAAGGCGCAGACCAATCCCAAGCGGGTGGTTTTTCCCGAGGGCGCACACCAGAAAATTCTGCGGGCGTGTCACCGGCTGCTTGAGGAAAAAATCGCCTATCCGGTTCTGCTCGGCTGCCCTGACGAGATTCAAAGCAAAGCGGCGGAGCTGGAAGTTCCGCTGGACGGTGTGACCATCCTGAATCCCGCGACCGCCGCGCGACGGCCGGAATATGTGAATGAGTTCTACCGGTTGCGCCAGCGGCGTGGAGTAACCCAAAGCAGGGCCGAAGAGCTGATGAGCGACAGCAACATCTTCGCGTCGATGATGGTGCGCATGGGAGACGCAGATGCCATGGTCGCCGGCGTCAGCCAGAATTATCCCGAGACCATCCGCCCTGCTCTGCAGGTGATTGGCGTACGCGAGGGCATTCACAAGGTCTCGGGTGTTTACCTTGTCATCCCCCGGAACGGCTCTCCCTACTTTCTGGCCGACGCCACGGTGAACATTGAGCCTACGGCCGAAGACCTGGCGGAAATCGCTCTCTGCGTCGCGCAGGAGGCGCGGCGCTTCGATGTTGAGCCGCGCATCGCGATGCTGTCGTTCTCCAGTTTCGGCAGCACACGGCATCCGTTGTGTGACAAGATGCGCCAGGCCGCGGAGTTGGTTAAATATGCCGACCCGACACTGATTGTGGACGGCGAAGTGCAGGCCGACATCGCTGTCAATCCCAAGAAAATCACCATTGACTATCCGTTCTCAGCATTAAAGGACGGCGCCAACGTTTTGATCTTCCCCGATCTGGAGGCCTGCAACATCGCCTGCAGACTGCTGGGCAGCGTGGTCGGTGGAGCAGAGGTTGTGGGGCCAATCCTGATGGGCATGGCCAGGCCCGTTCATCTGCTGCAACGCGAGGTGGAAGTGGAAGACGTGGTCAATGTGGCGACCATCGCTGTCGTTGATGCACAGGACACGGCCGCTCTACCGGCTAGAGAGTTGGAGGCGCTGGTTTCTCGATAAGCGCGGTGGGATCCCGGATCGCTCGTCGATGACGCC